>NZ_JBHXKA010000156.1:0-17679 GCF_042722885.1 Streptomyces sp. NPDC058401 | reverse complement strand
GGCCGCGAACGGCGGCCGGGCGGCGGTCACCCCATGCGGGCGGACCCCTACGGGGCGCGCGGGCCCTCCGTCGGGGCGGGCTCGGGGGCTTCCTTGAAGTCGACGCGGCCCATGTGCCGGCTCATCGACTTCATCAGGCCCCACACCCCGAGGGCGAGGGCCGCGAACACGATGAATCCGAGCAGGCCCGGGGTCACCTTGTTCTTGTCGAAGGTGTCGCCGGCCAGCGGGAGGAGCTGGGCGATTGCTTCGTGCGTAGCGCTCATAGCTACGCATTCTCCCGGATGCCCGCGAAGAGGTCGGACTCGGGGAGGGAAGTGTCCACGAGGGACTTCGCGAGCTCGTACTCCTCCGTCGGCCAGACCTCCTTCTGGATCTCCATCGGGACGCGGAACCAGCCGCCGTCGGGGTCGATCTGCGTGGCGTGCGCGATGAGGGCCTTGTCACGGATCTCGAAGAAGTCGGCGCAGGGCACGTGGGTGGTCAGGGTCCGCTCCTTGCGCTCGAACTCCTTCCAGCGCTCCAGCCACTCCCCGTACGGGGATTCCAGGCCGCGGGCGAGCAGCGCCTCGTGCAGGGCGATGGTGCGCGGCTTGTTGAAGCCCTGGTTGTAGTAGAGCTTCTGCGGCTGGTAGGCGGGGCCGAACTCGGCCTCCGGGTACTTCTCGGTGTCGGCCGCGTGATCGAAGGCCACCATCGTGATCTTGTGGGTCATGATGTGGTCGGGGTGCGGGTAGCCCCCGTTCTCGTCGTACGTGGTGACGGCCTGCGGCCGGAAGGCGCGGATCTTCTTCACCAGACGGCCGGCCGCCTCGTCGACGTCGGCCAGGGCGAAGCAGCCCTCGGGCAGCGGCGGCAGCGGGTCGCCCTCGGGCAGCCCGGAGTCGACGTATCCCAGCCACTCCTGGTCGACGCCGAGGATCTCGCGCGCCTCGTCCATCTCCTTGGCGCGCACCTCGTGGATGTTCTCCTCGATGTACGGGTCGCCCTGGAGCTTGGGATTGAGGACGGAGCCGCGCTCACCGCCGGTGCAGGTGACGACCAGCACGGACACCCCCTCGGACACGTACTTGGCCATGGTGGCCGCGCCCTTGCTCGACTCGTCGTCGGGGTGGGCGTGGACGGCCATCAGTCGAAGCTGCTCGGTCAAGACAGGATCCTCTTTGAGTCGTCAGGGCGGGCGCTCCTATAGTGACCGAATCGGGAGGTGGAAAAATTCCGGGGGGTCGCCCCGGGATCCCGGTACTCCGCCCACCTCGAAGGGAACGATCGATGAGCGCGGTGCGCGAAGAGCTGCCCGAGGGCCGCTACGGCCGGTCGGCGGACGAGCGTGCCGACCGCAAGCTCAAGGTCATCGGCTCCGTCCTCGGGGTCGCGCTGCTGGGTGTGGTCGGCTGGATCGGCTGGGACTACGTGGCCGGGCAGAGCGTGAGCGCCGAGCTCATCAAGTACCAGGTCGTCTCCGACAGCGAGGTCCAGGTGCACCTGGAGGTGCGCAAGGAGGCCGCGGTCACCGGGGTGTGCACGCTGAGCTCGCAGGACGAGGGCCACGGTGAGGTCGGCCGCGGCGATTTCACGTTCGCACAGAAGAGCGGGCGCGTGGACGAGGTGGTCACGCTGAAGACCACCGCCCGGGCCACGATGATCGAGATCGTCGGCTGCCGCGTGGCCGGTTCCGCGAGCTGACCTGACGCAGTTCACACACTTGGCGTCCTCCCCCTTTTCTTCCCGAATTGTTAGGCTCGTGGTTTCGTCCGCCGCTGGCGGCTTTGTAGTCCCTGTACCGACGAGGAGCACCCGTGACCCAGACGAGCGAGAGCGTCACCTGGCTGACCCAGGCGGCGTACGACCAGCTGAAGGCCGAGCTGGAGTACCTCTCTGGTCCCGCACGGTCGGAGATCACGATCAAGATCGCGGCGGCCCGCGAGGAGGGTGACCTCCGTGAGAACGGCGGTTACCACGCGGCCAAGGAGGAGCAGGGCAAGCAGGAGCTGCGCATCCGCCAGCTCACGCAGCTGCTGGAGCGGGCCAAGGTCGGTACGGCCCCCGCCGCCGACGGCGAAGTGGCCCCCGGCACCCTGGTCAAGATCGCCTTCGACGGTGACGAGAGCGACACCATGGAGTTCCTGCTGGCCTCGCGCGAGTACGCGTCCTCGGACTTCGAGACCTACTCCCCGCAGTCCCCGCTGGGCTCCGGCGTGCTGGGCAAGAAGATCGGCGAGGACGCCGAGTACGAGCTGCCGAACGGCAAGCAGGCGTCGGTCAAGATCCTCGACGTCAAGCCCTTCACCGGCTGATCACCCCCCTTTCTTTTCCACCCGCTCCACCCTCTTTCACCGCGAAGCCCCGCCGAGCCGCTGCTCGACGGGGCTTCGCGCATAGGGGTTACGGCCTGCGGCGCCTATGCCGTCGCCGACCGGTACTTGCGTACCGCCAGGGTCCGGAACACCACGATGATCACGACGGACCAGATCAGCGAAGCCCACACCGGGTGCGTCATCGGCCAGGCGTCCGACGGCGACACACCCGGGTTGCCGAAGAGTTCGCGGCAGGCCTGGACGGTCGCGCTGAACGGGTTCCACTCCGCGATGGGCTGGAGCCAGCCCGCCATGTTCTCGGTGGGCACGAAGGCGTTGGAGATGAAGGTGACCGGGAACAGCCAGATCAGCCCGCCCGAGGTGGCCGCCTCCGGGGTGCGCACCGACAGACCGATCAGGGCGCCGATCCAGGAGAAGGCGTAGCCCAGGAGCAGCAGCAGGAGGAAGCCCGCCAGCGCCTTCGGTACGCCCTCGTGGATGCGCCAGCCCACGAGGAGCGCCACGATCGCCAGGACGACCATGGTCAGGGCGGTCTGCACGAGGTCGGCCAGGGTGCGGCCGGTGAGGACCGCGCCGCGGGCCATCGGCAGCGACCGGAACCGGTCGATGAGGCCCTTGTGCATGTCGTCGGCGATGCCCGCGCCGGCTCCGGCGGTGGCGAAGGTGACGGTCTGGGCGAAGATGCCGGCCATCAGGAACTCGCGGTAGGCGGCGGGCGAGGTGGAGCCGCCGATCATCATCGAGCCGCCGAAGACGTAGCTGAACAGCACGACGAACATGATCGGCTGGATCAGCCCGAAGATGACCATCTCCGGGATCCGGGACATCCGGATCAGGTTCCGCTTCGCCATCACCAGGGAGTCGTTGATCCCCTGGACGATGCCGCCGCGCGGGCGGGGCGCCACCAGCTCCGGGGTCGTGGAGGTGAGGGTCACTTCGCCACCTCCTTACGGTCCTTGCGGCCGCCCGCCGACTTCGCGGACTTCGCAGCCTTCGCGCCGTCGGGTGCCTCGCCGTTCTCCTCGGCGGTGAGTTCCGCCGCGTGGCCGGTCAGGGAGATGAACACGTCGTCCAGGGTGGGACGGCGCAGGCCGATGTCGTCGATCTCGATGCCGCGCCCGTCGAGTTCACGGATGACCTCGGCGAGCAGCTTGGCGCCGCCGGAGACCGGCACGGTCAGCTTGCGGGTGTGCTCCTCGACGGTGGTCTCGCCCTTGCCGAAGCCGGCGAGCACCTCGCGGGCCGTGGCTATGTGCTCGCGCTCGTGCACGACGACCTCGACGCGCTCGCCGCCCGTACGGGCCTTGAGCTCGTCGGAGGTGCCGCGTGCGATGACCCGGCCGTGGTCGACCACGGCGATGTCGTGCGCGAGGTGGTCGGCCTCCTCCAGGTACTGCGTGGTGAGCAGCAGGGTGGTGCCGCCGGCGACCAGTTCCTGGATGATCCCCCACAACTGCTGGCGGTTGCGCGGGTCGAGGCCGGTGGTGGGCTCGTCCATGAACATCACGGGCGGGCTGACGACGAGGGCCGCGGCGAGGTCGAGGCGCCTGCGCATGCCGCCGGAGTACGTCTTGGCGGTGCGGTCGGCGGCGTCGCCGAGGTTGAAGCGCTCCAGCAGTTCGGTGGCCCGGGCCTTCGCCGCCTTGGCGCCCATCTGGTAGAGCTGGCCGACCATCTGGAGGTTTTCCCGGCCGGTGAGGTATTCGTCGACGGCGGCGAACTGGCCGGAGAGGCCGATCGAGCGCCGGACTTCGTTGGGGTGTTTGAGGACGTCGATCCCGGCCACGACCGCCTTGCCGCTGTCGGGCTGGAGGAGGGTGGTCAGGACGCGGACGGTCGTGGTCTTGCCCGCGCCGTTGGGGCCGAGCAGACCGAGGACCGTGCCTTCGGGTACATCGAGGTCAACGCCGTCCAGAGCCCGTACGTCGCCGAAGGTCTTGACCAGACCTTCGGCGTAGATGGCGCCTGGCATATGGGTGCTCCCAGTGCGAATCGAACCGACTGAATCGTGACATTCCTACGCAAATCCTATGGGCGCCGAGCCGACCTCGCTCGGCCGAACGGGCGACACCGTATCGCGTCATATCGCGTCTCGCCACCGGGGCGGGAACATCACGAACATCACGTCGGCCAGGGCTCGTCGCCCTTGGCCCATCGCCCTGCTAGCTCATGACCGTGTACCCCGCGCCGTGCAGCGCCCGCGCGACCTCCGCGCAGTGCTTCGGCCCCTTCGTCTCCAGGTGCAGCTCCACCTCCACCTCCGTGAGCCCCAGGCGCGGATCCGTCCGCACGTGGCTCACGTCCAGCACGTTCGCATCCACCACTGACAACTCGCCCAGCAGACCGGCCAGCGCCCCCGGGCGGTCGGTCACCCGCAGCCGCAGCGACAGGTAGCGGCCGGCCGCCGCCATGCCGTGGCGCAGGATCCGCTGCAGGAGCAGCGGATCGATGTTGCCGCCGGACAGCACGGCCACCACCGGGCCGTCGCCGTACAGTTCGGGCTCGCTCAGCAGCGCCGCCACCGGGCTGCACCCGGCCGGCTCGACCACCAGCTTCGCCCGTTCCAGGCAGAGCAACAGCGCGCTGGAGAGCGCGTCTTCGGACACCGTACGGACGTCGTCGAGCAGCTCGCCAATGATTTTGAAGGGGATGTCGCCGGGCCGGCCCACCTTGATGCCGTCCGCCATCGTGACCGGATTGTCGATCGACACCGGGTGTCCGACCTTCAGCGAGGGCGGGTACGCGGCCGCGCCCGCCGCCTGCACCCCGATCACCCGGACGTCGGGGCGCAGCGCCTTCACCGCGACCGCCACCCCGGCGGCGAGCCCGCCGCCGCCGATGCCGACCAGGATCGTGCGCACCTCGGGGCACTGCTCCAGGATCTCCAGGCCGACCGTGCCCTGGCCGGCGATGATGTCGCGGTGGTCGAAGGGGTGGATGAACACCGCTCCCGTGCGGTCCGCGTAGTCCTGGGCCGCGGCCAGCGTCTCGTCCACGACCTGCCCGTGCATCCGCACCTCGGCGCCGTAGTCCTGGGTCGCGGCCACCTTCGGCAGGGGCGCCCCGACCGGCATGAACACGGTCGAGCGGACCCCGAGGAGGGAGGAGGCCAGCGCCACGCCCTGGGCGTGGTTGCCCGCGCTGGCGGCGACGACGCCTGCGGCCCGCTGCTCGGGGCGCAGGCCGGCGATGCGCACGTACGCGCCGCGCAGCTTGAAGGAGCCGGTGCGCTGGAGGTTCTCGCACTTGAAGTGGACGGGGGAGCCGGTGAGCGAGGAGAGGTACCGGCTGCCCTCCATCGCGGTCACCCGGGAGACGCCGGAGAGCATCTTCTGGGCCCCCCGGATGTCGTCGAGGATGACCTGCGGGACGGGCTGCGGCACGCGGTAGTTCATACGGCCAGTCTCGCAGCCGGGCCGCCGCACGTTCCGCTGCGCTGGGCGGGACGGGTGAGCGGCAGGCCCGGGGGGCCGTGCGGGAGCCGGACCGGACCCTGACCGGGCCCTCACCGGACCCGGACCGGACCCGGACCGAGCCCTCACCGGACCGTCGATATCTCGCCATGCGGGACGGCTCGTAGACGCCGTTTCACCGCTGCCGTATCAGTTCTTGTACGAGGAGTACGAGCCGTCCCACGGCCGCGTACTCTGTCCCCCATCCTTGTCGGCCCCATGCGAAGAGAGCCCACGGCCATGCCCTCCATCCCGGCCAGTTCCGACCTGCCCGCGCCGGCCGGCGCGCCCGCCGAAGCCGGTCTCCTCGACGCGCTCCAGCACCAGGTTGCGGTCTTCGCCCGGCGCGCCGAGCAGACCCGCCTGGGCGGGGTCGGCCAGGCCCGCAACTCCATGGACCGGGCCGCGTACCTGCTGCTGAACCGGCTCGACCTGGAAGGCCCGATGGGCGTCAAGGCGCTCGCCGGCGGCATGGGCATCGACTCCTCCACCGTCACCCGTCAGGTCGCCCCGCTCGTCGACAGCGGCCTGGTCAAGCGGACCTCGCACCCCGAGGACGGCCGGGCCGTGGTGCTCGCGCTGTCCCCGCGCGGGCTGGCGCGGCTGGAGGAGGTCCGCTCCTCGCGGCGCGAGCTGATGGCCCGGGTGACGGACGGCTGGGACGAGGAGGAGCGCGAGGCGTTCACCGGTCTGCTGACCCGTTTCAACGTCTCGCTGTCCGAGCTGATGTCGGCCGGCTCCGAGCCCGGATCCGAGGCCGGCCCCGCCTCCTGACACCCGGCTGACAGCGGCTGACACCCGGCTGACACCGACTGAGGCGCGGCTGAAGCCGGCTGACGCCCGGTTGGGGCCCGGCTGACGCCCGTCCGGGTCCCGGCTGGATCCCGACTGTGTTGCGACTGGTGCCCGACCCCTTCCGAGGCGGTCCCTCCGGCCGCACTATGTGGACTGTGGACCACGGGCCGGGCCCCTACGCGGAGTTCGAAGCCTTCGTCGCGGGAGCGGCGGGGCGGCTCCTGCGCGTCGCGATCCTGCTGACGGCGGAGCCCGCGACGACCACCGCCGACGCCCCCGCCGCGCGCGGGCTGCTCGGCGGCGCCCTGGCCCGTACGTACGCCGACTGGCGCAGGCTGCGCGGGGACGACCCGTACGACCACACCCGCCAGGAGCTGTGCGCCGCCTTCGCCCGCACCGGCCGCCGCCACCACGGGGGCAGCGGGGTACTGGGGCGGCTGGGCCCGCTGGAGCGGCTCGTCGTGGTGCTGCGGCTCTACGAAGGGGTCGCGGAGGAGGTCACGGCCGCGCAGCTGGGGCTGGCGCCCGAGCGGGTACGGGCCCTGTGCGGCCGGGCCGTCGCCGAGCTGGGCTCCCGCCCCGGCGCCGCCGCCGGTACCCGGCCGGACGCCCGCCGCAAGGAGGCGGCATGAGTCCCGCCGACCCCCGGGAAGCCCAGGTCAAGCGGCTGCTGGAGGGTCCGTACCCGGCGGTGCCGCCCGATCTCGCGGCGGGCGCGGCCGCCCGCGGCGACCGGCTCCTGCGGCGCCGCAGGACCGTGCGGCGGATCGGCTGGACCCTGCTGTGGGCGGCCGTGGTGGCCTTCGTGGTGTGGGCCTCGCTGACCGGCGCCTGGTCGACGCCTTCGAGCGAGGTCTCCCCGCCCTGGTAGGGCGTGCTCGGGCGGGGAGGCCTGCTCGGCCTGCTCGGACTCGCGGGGTGACTAGCCCAGCGCCTGCGCGAGGTCGGCCAGCAGGTCGTCGGCGTTCTCGATGCCCACCGACAGGCGGACCAGGTCGCCCGGGACCTCCAGGGCCGAACCGGCCACCGAGGCGTGGGTCATGCGGCCCGGGTGCTCGATGAGGGACTCGACGCCGCCGAGGGACTCGCCCAGGGTGAAGATCTTGGTCCGGTCGCAGAGCGCGACGGCCTCCTCCTCGCCGCCGGTGACGCGGAAGGAGATCATGCCGCCGAAGTTGCGCATCTGCTTGGCGGCGATCTCGTGGCCCGGGTGCTCGGGCAGGCCCGGGTAGAGGACCGTGTGCACCTTGGGGTGGCGGACCAGCATCTCGGCGATCTTGCCGGCGTTCTCCGCGTGCCGGTCCATGCGGACGGCCAGCGTCTTGATGCCGCGCAGCACCAGCCACGAGTCGAAGGGGCCGGCCACCGCGCCCATGGCGTTCTGGTGGTAGGCCAGCTCCTCGCCCAGCGCCGCGTCGGCGGCGACGAGCGCGCCGCCCACGACGTCGGAGTGGCCGCCCATGTACTTGGTCAGCGAGTGCACGACCACGTCCGCGCCGAGCGCGAGGGGCTGCTGCAGGTAGGGGGACGCGAAGGTGTTGTCCACGACCAGCTTGGCGCCGGCCGTCCGCGCGATGTCGGCGACGACGGCGATGTCCGTGATGCCGAGCAGCGGGTTGGAGGGGGTCTCGACCCAGATGACCTTGGTCTTCGGGGTGATCGCCGCGCGCACCGACGCCGGGTCGGAGGTGTCGGCGACCGACCACTCGACGCCCCAGCGGGAGACGACCTTCGCGAAGAGGCGGAACGTGCCGCCGTACGCGTCGTTCGGGATGACCACGTGGTCGCCCGGGGAGAGCAGCGTACGCAGCAGGCAGTCCTCGGCGGCGAGCCCGGACGCGAAGGCGAGGCCGCGCCGGCCGCCCTCCAGCGCCGCGAGGTTCTCCTCCAGCGCGGTACGGGTCGGGTTGCCGCTGCGGCTGTACTCGTAGCCGCCGCGCAGTCCGCCGACGCCGTCCTGCTTGTACGTGGACACCTGGTAGATCGGGGGTACGACCGCGCCGGTCAGCGGGTCCGCCGTATTGCCCGCGTGGATGGCACGGGTTTCGAAGCTCTGGTGCTCGTGGCTGTCGTCGCTCATGGCCCCGATGCTATGCCCCGTACGAGCCCTCCGCGGCCCCGCCCCGGGGCGTGACGAGCTCCCCTCTTTGCCTCCTATTGGCTTTCGCCCGGGTCGGTCTGGTTCGCTGGGGGCATGGAGATTCTGTGGTTCCTGCTCGCGATGGGTCTGCTCTTCGCCGCCCTCTCACCGATCCTGCGCCGCAGGCGCGGCGGCCTGCGCCTGGTCACGCCCGGGAACCCGGACGCCGCCGACCCGGCGGACTACGGATTCGCCCTCCAGGAGGAGCTCGACATCCGGATCCCGGGCCCCGACCAGGACCTGATGGACGCCCTCGACCACGTGCGGCGCACCGGGCAGTGGCAGGCCGCCTCCCAGCTGCTGGCCGGTACCGCCCGGGAGGGTGAGGTGCGCTGGCAGCGCGTCCAGGCCTTCGCCGGCTCGGCGGCACTGGAACTCTCCCAGGAGCCCGGGGCCGGGGCGCGGTGGCTGAAGGCCTGGCGGCTGGAGGCCCCGAAGGACGCGGGCGGTGCGCAGGTGCACGCCGAGCTGCTGGCGCAGCAGATGTGGCGGCGCCCGGAGGGCATGAGCGAGGCCGACGTACGGATCATCGCGGAGGAGGCCCGGGAGTCCTGCCAGAAGGCCGCGCTACTGGCGCCCGGAGACCCGGTCCCGTACATCATCGAGCTGTCCGTGGCCCGCATGCTGCACTACTCCGAGCCCGAGTACGACGCCCTGTGGGCGAAGATCATCGACCGGGCGCCCCAGCACATGGGCGCGCACCTGGCGGCACTGAACTACTGGTGCGAGAAGTGGCACGGCTCCCGCGAGAAGGCCGACGCCTTCACCCACCACGCGGCGGCCCGCGCCCCCCAGGGCTCCCTGCTGGCGGCGCTCCCCCTCTTCGCCCTCTACGAGCACGTCCCGGACGTCGTCCTGATCCGCAGCTTCCACCAGAGCGCGTCCGTGACCCGCGCGGTGGAGGGCGCCCTGTACGCGGTCCACAGCGCGCGCCCCGACGACCCGATGCTGGCGCACGTACGCCACCTGCTCATCCTCTTCCTCGTCGGCGGCGAACGCTGGGCGGAGGCCATGGACCAGATCCGCCACGTCGACGGCTACGTCGGCGCCCTCCCCTGGTCCGCCGACCCCGACCCGGCCGCCTCGTACGCCATCTACCGCGCCCTGGCGGTAGCCGGCTACGAAGCCAACGGCGGCTCCCCGGCAACGCTGCCGCACTGACGGCGGCCCGCGCGGCCCGGGCGGTACGGGCGGTACGGGAACGGGAATCCCCGCCCCCCGTCTGCCGTTATCGGTAGACCACTAGGAGGGAATCCATGTTCTCGTACCGCCGCACGCCCGAGCTCCCCACCCGCGAGGAAGCCCTGACCGGCCGCGCGGAGCCGCTCTTCGGCCTGCCCGCCGTGCACACCGTGCTCGGCAACCCGCTCGCGGGCCCGTACCCCGCCCACCTGGAGGTCGCGGACTTCGGCCTCGGCTGTTTCTGGGGCGCCGAGCGCAAGTTCTGGCAGACCCCGGGGGTGTGGACCACCCTGGCCGGCTACCAGGGCGGTTTCACCGAGAACCCGACCTACGAAGAGGTCTGCTCGGGCGGCACCGGCCACACCGAGGTGGTCCGGGTGGTCTTCAACCCCTCCCTGGTCTCCTACGAAGCCCTGCTCAAGCTGTTCTGGGAGTCCCACGACCCCACCCAGGGCTTCCGCCAGGGCAACGACGTCGGCACCCAGTACCGCTCGGCCGTCTACACCCACTCCCCCACCGCCCAGGCCACCGCCGAAGCCTCCCGCGAGGCCTACCAGCGCGTCCTGACCGGCTCCGGCTACGGCACGATCACCACGGCCGTCCTCCCGGCGGCGGAGCGCACCTTCTGGCCGGCGGAGGCGTACCACCAGCAGTACTTGGACCGCAACCCCGGCGGCTACTGCGGCATCGGCGGTACGGGCGTGAGCTGCCCGATCGGCATTGCCGGGGCGCCCGCGGAGTGACCGGCGCCCGCTCCGCGGCCCTGCGCACGAACCGCTGACTCGGCCCGGCAGAGCCACAGGCCTGCCGGGCCGATGCTTCCGTGCGAATTGAAGACGGGTCTGGCCGCCGTCACACCCCTCGGGGTACAGATCTCCCCGTCAGTCCCGCCATCTCGGAACCAGCAGATCAGGGTTGAACGGTCGTCGTCCTCCGCCTCCCACCGGCAGCACTGTCGCAGAGAGCAGCACCTCCCTGATCAGGGCACGCTTCTGCCCCAGGTCGAGCCTGCCCGAGGTCCAGTGCTCGCGTACGTCGCCGGTGATTTCGGCGGCCCGCTGTCGGCTCAGGACGTGACGCGTCCTGTCCGCACGGAGTTCCTTGACGCGCGCTTCCGTCCGCTGATTCTCGGGGAAGAACAGCTGATCCGATACCTGGTCTTCCTGCCATGCCTGGAGCAGCTTGCGCTGCTTGGTCATCAGGCGGGCCAGCTCTTTCTCCCCTCCCCACGTCTCGTCGGCACGCGTCGCCCTGGCCGCCCTCTCCTCCAGCTTCGCGAGGACGGCCTCCGTGATGAATTCGTCGACCTTGGCACCGTTCCGTCCGGTGCCCCCGCATCCGCCCATTTCCTTGCTGGGGCACTGATAGAGGTAGCCCCCAGAGAGGTCCGCTCTTGCCGTTGCCCTAAGGGGCGAGTCGCAGATCCGGCCGTTCTCACGAGGCTTTCCGCACCGAAGGATTCCCGTCAGCAAGTACGAGGGGGTGCGGTAGTCCGTGACGGATCCGTCAGCCTTCACGTTGGGGCCGATGCGGGCCGAGAAGATCCCGTCGATGGCCATCCATTCCTTGGGCGTGATGACAGGCGTCCAAAGACCTGCAACCGGAACGCCGTTGGCATCACGCACCAGCTCGCCGTTGTGCTTCCTCCAGCCGCACAACCGCGGGTTCCACAGAGCGAGTTTGAGGGAGCGACTTGCCCACTCCTTGCCGTTGATCGTGCGGACGCCGGCCTCCTGCCACTCACGCAGGATCGAGTGGAGTGACCTGCCCGCGATCAGCTCGCGGGCGGCTTTCGCCAGCCACGCCGCCTCCTCGGGCTCCAGCGTGAGCTTGTCGCCCTTCCAGCCGAACGGGCGCTTCCCGCCCACCGGGATGCCCAGCTCCGCGCGAGCGCGGTGTGAACTGCGCGCACGCCGCTGCATCTTGCGGACCTCCATCTTGGAGATGACGACGCCGAAGAGACCCATGGACTCGACGTCTTCGCTGTAGAGGTTCTTCGACCCCTTCGCGTCGGCGTAGACCCTTCCTTCCTCGTACGTGAGCGCGTCCACGAACCGCTCGTAGTCACCCGCCCGGCGCGTGAGCCGGTCGTCGGCGACGACGATGACGCCGCGTACGGACTGCCCGTCCGGCATGTGGCCCGACTTGAGCGCCTTCACCATGCATTCGAAGCCCGGACGCACCACTGCTGCCTTTGCCGCCGACAGGTCGTTGTCGGTGTAGCGATGCACGATCGTCCAGCCGAGACGGGCCGCCGTCTCCCCGTTCACCTTGTGCTGGTCCTCGACGCCGTGACCGTCCCTGGCCGTGTCGGCGGAGATTCGCGCGTACGAGACCACCGGGAGCACCGGTGCCGCTTCGTTCACTTCCCACCCCTCTACGAAGAGCCATTAATTCTACGCAAAGAGAAGTGCTCACTTAGCAGTATTAGGACAAGAACCCGGTAGCTGACCGACGAGACCGTACGACAGAGCCCCGGCCCCCGCGCTTCGCGGTGGCCGGGGCTCTGGCGTGTGCCAGGGGCGTCCGTCAGCCGGTCGTGAAGTAGCCGAGGAGGTCGGTGATCACGTGGCTGGAGCCGCCGTAGCTGTTGAAGATGCTCACCTTGCCGCCCGTGCCGACCTGCGTCGTCACGTGGTTCGGGACCGTGAGGCCGGGGAGGGTGTTGAGGCTGCTGGCGGCCGGGAGCGTGCCGCCGGAGGCGTACGCGGTGAGGAAGCCGGGGGCCGTGGTGTCGGTGGCGGTGATGTTGAGGACCGCGCCGACGGCGGTGGAGGGGATGCTGGCGACCGTGGTGGTGGCCCCGGGGGCGAGCTTGCCGGTGGTGCGGGTGTCCGCGAGGCGCTTGGGGACGACCGGGGTGAAGAGGGCCTTGCCGTCCTTGCCGTAGTAGCCCACCGCGTCAAGGATCAGGTGGGTGGACCCCGTGTTGGTGTAGAGCGTGATGGTGCCGTTCGGACCGACCGGGACGATCGCCTGGTTGGACTTGTCCTTGCCCGGCTCCACGTTCAGGTTCGAGGTGGTGGGGCGCTTCGCCGGGTCCGGGTAGGCGCTGACGAACGCCTCCTGCGTCGCACCCGTGCTCGTCAGGTTCAGGGCGACGGCGGTGGCGTCCGCCGGGATGCCGTTGACGCCCGCCACCTTGACCGTACGGGTCTTCCCGCCGCCGAGCGCGCCGCCGGTCGTACGGGTGTCAAGGACACGGGTCGGGGCCAGCGGGGAGAACCGCTCGCCGATGTTGGGCTGGTAGTAGCCCACGAAGTCCACGATGACCGAGGCCTTGCCCGAGTTCAGCTGCGCCTGGATCTTGCCGTCGGCACCGACCGGGACGGTGACCGTGTTGGACGAAGTGCCGCCGGCAACGACGTTGACGTTCGAGGTCGCCGGACGGGGCTGCCCCGAAGGCCAGATGCTGAGGTGGGTGTCCTCCGTGGCGCCGGTCACCGTGACGTTCAGGACCGCCGAAGCCATGCCTCCCGAGAGCTCGTGTCCGCGGATGGCGGTCGAGTTGGGCAGCTGGACGGGGACCGGATACCCGCCCTGGACGGGGGTGTTGGTGGTGCGGGTGTCCAGCAGCCGGAAGGGCTCGGAGGCGACGTAGCCGGAGGGTGCGTACCGGGCCTTGACGGTCTTGGCGACCGTGGACTTCGCGCCCTTGGAGTCCTGGAGGGTCAGCGTCACCTGGTAGTCGCCGGGTGACTTGTAGGCGTGACTTGTTCCGTACAGCTCGTCGACGTGCACGGTCTCGCCGTCGCCGAAGTCCACGTCCATGCTCGTCACCGGCCACGGTGCCGCGGTGACCGCCGTGTCGAACGACATGGTCAGCGGTTTGGCGCCGCCCAGGGGACTGGTGTTCGTCGGCAGGTTCGGCTCGGCCGTGAACGCGGCGGTCAGCGGGCCTGCCGGGGTCACCTTCGCGGATCCGTTGCCGGAGACCTCTTTCCCGACGGCGTTGATCGCCGTCACCGTCACCCCGCAGTCGCACGGCGCGCTGTACACGTGCTCCGCGGCGGTCGCCTTGGTGGTCACCGGGGGCGTCCCGTCACCGAAGTCGTAGCGGTAGGTGAGTGCGGCGGCCCAGGAACTCGTCGGCTTCGCCGTCGCCTTCACCTTGGTGCCGACGGGCGCCCACGCCGGTGCGACGCCCGGCTCGACAGCGCTCAGGTCGTCCTGGGTTTCGAAGGCGCCGCGGTCGACGTACCCGCCGCCCTTGCCCGTGTTGGGGACGCGCGGGTCGTCCGCGACCGGCTTCCCGTAGTAGTCCACGGGCAGGACGCCCGGCGCCGTCGGGTCGCCCGAGTCGATGGTGGGAGAGCCGTCCTTCGGGCCGACCGCCTCGTAGTCCGGGGCCAGGATGTCGTGGGCGCCCTGGCCCGTGCCGGCCTTGAACGCGGCCGGGGTCGCATAGTCCGTACCGGCCCACGTGTAGGGGGTCATCTTGACCTCGGGGCCGGTGATCACGTTGTAGTCGGCCCGGACACCCGGCGCCGCGTTCGCCGCCACCAGGATGCCGGTGCGCGGTGCGGGCGAGGTGCAGCGGAACTCGCGGCTCCAGGTGACGAACACGTTGTTGGACACCGTGGAGCCGGTCGAGGCTCCCTTGACCGAGAGGGCCGCCTCGCAGGAGGTGACGAACGTGTTGTTGGTGACGGCCGTCTCCGGAGCGTCCGCCAGGGTGACGGCCGTCTTGATGGACACGCCGTAGATCTGGTTCCGGCTGAGCACCGTGCGCCGGGCTCCGCCTTCGACCCAGACCGTGGCCAGTTCGCTCCGGGTGACGCGCACGTCCGTGCTTCCCTCGCCGACGACGAGGCCCTTGAGCCCCTCGTCGGCCCCCACGAAGAGCTGGTCCAGCTCGATGTCTCCGGAACCTACGACCTGGATGCCTTCGCCGATCTGGAGCTTGCGGATCACCACGTGGGAGGCTCCGGCGACGGTCAGACCCTGCGCGAGGGAGGGCCTGAAGTTCCTTTGGTCCTCCGCGGCTGCGAAGGTGATCGGCTTGCCCGGTTCTCCCGAGCGGTCGATGGTGACCTTTTCGGGGTAGGCCGTGTCCGGCGCGATCCACACGGTCTGGCCCGGCTTGACCACCTTCGCGGCTGCCGATATCGAGCAGAACGGGACGGCCTTCGTCCCGGTGCCGCCGTCAGAGCAGTGGGAGCCTTTCGCACTGTTCACGTACAGGTCCGCCGGGTCCGCGGCGGCCGCGGCGGTGGCCGGCAGGCCGAGGAGGGTGACGAGCCCCGCGGTGAGCAGGGCCGTCCTACGGGTAGGGCGCACGGGGCAGGGGTTCCTTCGGCGACGAAGCGAGGGGGAAGGACCGTCACAGGACGCGGCACCGCAGGCGGCTGCCCTGCCGTTCCCCCCTGCAACGGTCGGGCGCACAATGATCCGCAAGTCTCCGAGCATCATCCACTGCCGTGCACCCGCTGTCACCCCCGATGATTCGCCGCCATTCCCCCATAACCGCCCACCGGAGGGGCCTCCCATCCCCGCCGGTGGGCGGGTCTCAGACCACCGTCACCCGCGCCGCCGCCCACGAGGTGTGGTCGAAGGCGGAGTTCGCGTTGGCGTCCTCGACCACCAGGTGGAGGAGGCGGATTCCGCGGACGTCCACGTCGAGCGCCGTCGGGCCCGAGGCGCCGGTCAGGACGCCCGTCGTGGCGAGGACCCGGCCGTCGCCGCGCACGGTGGCGCGGGTGGCCCCGGACGCGGACTGCTTCTTCGAGAAGTCGTCGATGCCGACCAGGGCCGTGAAGCGGTTCCCGCGGCCGCCCAGGTGGTAGACGATCTCGGAGGGGGCGTGCACGCCGAGGCCCTTCGCGTACGTGACCCCGCCGAAGGCGATCGGGGTGCCGTCGCCCGCCGCCTGTTTGCCGTTGGAACGGTCGATCTCGACCGGGCCCCAGCCGTTGGCCGCCGAGACCCAGGGCAGGTCGCTGAGGTAGCTGTCGCGCACGGGCGGGGCGGGCAGCGGGGCGTACGGGGTCTTCGCGGTGAAGGTGTGGCCGCCCGCGGTGGCCGTCGCGGTGAGGGTGGTGGCGGCGGCGCCCGGCGGGGCGGTGAGGGTCCACACCGTCGTCAGGGACTCCCCGGGGGCGAGGGAGGCCGCCGCGGCGGGGCCCGCCGGGGTCGCGGTCCAGCCCGCCGGGACGGTCGGTGCGACCCGGGCGTCGGCCCAGGGGCGGGCCGTTCCGTTGGCCAGGGTGGTGGTGAGCGTGCCGGCGGACGGGGCGGCCGTCGCGGTGAGGCCCCAGGGGCGGCGGGTGTACACATCGGCCCATGAGGAGCGGAGCAGGGCCGTGAGGGAGGCGACGACCGCCGGGTTCGCGGCGGCCACGTCGCGCTGCTCGGCAAGGTCCGCGGTCAGGTCGTAGAGCTCGAACTGCCACTGGGCGTCCGGTACGTTGCGGTCCCGCGCCGGGGCGAACCGTACGGCCTTCCACCGGTCCTTGCGGATGGCCTCCGCGACCTGCTTCGCCCGGCCGCCGTCCTGCGCGTTGGCCCGGCTGGTGACGCCCTGCTCGTCCCGGTACCAGTACAGGTGGTTGTGCAGGGGGGCCAGGGCGGGGGCGCCGTTCAGGACGGGGGCCGCCGAGAGCCCGTCGATGTCGGAAGGGGCCGGGGCGCCGCCGGCCAGGTCGGCGAGGGTGGGCAGGAGGTCGTAGAGCGGGGTGGGGCGGGCGCTGGTGGTGCCGGGGGCGATCCGGCCCGGGGACCAGGCGACGAGGGGGACGCGGACGCCGCCCTCGTACAGGTTGCGCTTGTAGCCGCGCAGCGGGCCGTTGGCGTCGAAGAGGTCCGGGTTGACCCCGCCCTCCTCGTGCGGGCCGTTGTCGGAGGCCACCAGGACGACCGTGCGCTCGGCGACCCCGCGCGCCTTCAGCCGGTCGACGACCGCGCCGACCTGGGCGTCGAGGAGGCTGATCTGCGCCGCGTGGGACTTGTTCGCCTGCGTCCAGGACCGGGAGGCGTAGGCGCTCGCGTCGGGGATGTCGCTCGGGGCGTGCGGGAGGTTCGGGGTGAGGAAGAGCAGGAAGGGGGCCGGGCCGGCGGCGTGGGCGTCTATGAAGCCGAGGGCGCGCGCGGCGATCGCGTCGGGGGCGAAGGTGCCCGTCGGGACGGTCTCCTTGGCGTTGCCGTTCCAGAGGTACGCCGGGTAGTACTCGTGGGCGTGCCCGTGGTCGATGTACCCGTAGAACTCCTCGAAGCCGCGCGCGGACGGGTGGCTCGGCTGGTTCCCGGCCTCGGGTCCGAAGCCCCACTTGCCGAAGAGGCCCGTACGGTAGCCGCGCGCCCGGAGCACCTCCGCGAAGGTGGTGTCGCCCGCGCCGAGGCTGCCCTGGCCCCCGCTGGAGGGGTTGGCCCGGACGGCGGCGTGGCCGGTGTGCAGGCCGGTCAGCAGTGCGGCGCGGGAGGGCGCGCAGACCGCGGCCGCGGAGTAGGCGTCGGTGAACCGGAGCCCCTCGGCGGCCAGTTGGTCGATGCGCGGGGTGGTGATCAGTTTCTGGCCGTACGCGCCGAGGTCGCCGTAGCCCAGATCGTCGGCCAGGATCACCACGAGGTTCGGCGGCCCCTGCGCCCCGGCGGCTTCGGCCGCCCGCGCGGGCTGGACGGCCTGCGGGAGGGCCGCGAGGCCGACGGCGGCGGCCGCGGAACCCGCGAGGAAGTGGCGGCGGCTGGACATCTCGAACTCCCCGGAGACAGAAGGCTGGTGGGAAGATCGTCCGCGCGGGCGGCTTCTCCAGGAGCAGGTGCACGCCTCGCGCGGCGGCGGCCACGGCCAGGTCGG
>NZ_JBHXKA010000155.1:0-17971 GCF_042722885.1 Streptomyces sp. NPDC058401 | reverse complement strand
CGTGTGCACGGGGCGCCGCTGGCCGGGGCTGGATCGCCCGGCGGGCCAATGCAGCCCCTCCGGCGTTTGAGGAGCGGGGGTCCGGGGGCTGGCCCCCGGAAGCGGCGCCGCACCCGGCAACGGGTCCGGGGCGCAGCCCCGGGGAACGGGGGAAGGGCGGGGCGGGGAGAGACCCCTCCCGGGAGCGCCCCACCGCTGCACACCACCGGCCGACCACCGCCCTGGCCCTGACCCCGGCCCCGGCCGCCCAGGCCCAGGCCGAGGCCCAGGCCCAGGCCCTGGCCCTGACCCCGGCCCCGGCCGCCCAGGCCCAGGCCGAGGCCCAGGCCCTGTCCCTGTCCCCGGTCCCGGCGGCGCAGGCGCAGGCGCAGGCGCAGGCCCTGGCTCTGTCCGCGGACGCGGAGGCTCAGGGACAGGCGCAGGCCCTGCCCCTGACCCCGGCCCCGGCCGCCCAGGCCCAGGCCGCCCCGGCTCCCGCCCCCGCCGCCCCGGCCCGGCCCCGGCCGCAGCCGCCGGCGCTGTCGCTGCTTGCCGTGTTCGGGGTCGCCGTCGTGCTGGCGGGGATCGGGCTGCTCGGGGGGGCCGGGACGGCAAGGGCGGCGGACAACGGGCAGTGGTCCGTCCTGCCCGCCGCCAACACGCTCGGGCAGCGCCCGTACTTCTACCTCGCCGCAGGCCCCGGCCAGGCCGTCACCGACTCCGTCACCATCGCCAACCGCACCGACCGCCCCCGCACGTTCCGCCTCTACGCCGCCGACGCCTACAACACGGCCCGCGACGGCGGCTTCGCCCTGCGCGGGCCCGGGGAGCCGCGTACCGCCACCGGCGCCTGGACGGTGCTGGCGCGGGAGCGGGTCACCGTCCCCGCGAAGACGGCGGTCAGTGTCGGCTTCACCCTCACCGTTCCCGACCGGGCCGAACCGGGGGACCACCCCGGAGCCGTCGTGGCCCTGGAGGACCGGCCGGGCGACACCGCGGTGCAGGGGATCGGGATCCAGCAGGCCGTGGCGGCCCGCGTCTACCTCCGGGTCACCGGTCCCACCGCCCCCGCGCTGGCCGTCGAGGAGCTCCGCACCGTCCGCCGCGGCCCCGCCGGCGCGGAGATCTCGTACACGCTCCACAACCTCGGCAACGTCACCCTGCGCCCCCGCGCCACTCTGACCGCCTCCGGGGCCCTCGGCCGCGCGCTGGTCTCCCGCCCCCTCACCGGTCTGCCCGCCGAGCTGCTGCCCGGCCAGCGGGTCCGGCTCACGGCGCGCTGGGCCGACCCGCCCGCCCTGGAATGGGCCGAGGTCGCGGTGGTGGCGCGGGCCGAAGGCGCGGCCGCCCGGGCCACCGCCGGATACGCCGCGCACCCCGCCCTGAACGGCCTGCTCGGGGCCGCTCTGGCCCTCGTGGCGGCGGCCTGGTCGGCGCTGGGAGCCGCATCGGGGAGAATGGCCCGTATGAGCGATCGTTCCCCCGAGACCACCAGCCCGCACCGTGCGGGCTTCGCATGCTTCGTCGGCCGTCCCAACGCGGGGAAGTCGACCCTGACCAACGCGCTCGTGGGTACCAAGGTCGCGATCACCTCCAACCGGCCGCAGACCACCCGCCACACCGTCCGCGGCATCGTGCACCGCCCCGACGCCCAGCTCGTCCTCGTCGACACGCCCGGCCTCCACAAGCCGCGCACGCTGCTCGGCGAGCGGCTGAACGACGTGGTCCGCGCGACCTGGTCCGAGGTCGACGTGATCGGCTTCTGCCTGCCCGCGGACCAGAAGCTCGGCCCCGGTGACAAGTTCATCGTCAAGGAGCTCGCGGGGATCAAGAAGACCCCCAAGATCGCCATCATCACCAAGACCGACCTCGTCGAGTCCAAGGTGGTGGGCGAGCAGCTCATCGCCGTCCACCAGCTCGCCGAAGAGCTCGGCTTCGAGTGGGCCGAGATCGTGCCCGTCTCGGCGGTCGGCGACACCCAGGTCCAGCTGCTGGCCGACCTGATCGCGCCGATGCTGCCGAAGAGCCCGCCGCTGTACCCGGAGGGCGACCTCACCGACGAGCCCGAGATGGTGATGGTCGCGGAACTGATCCGCGAGGCCGCGCTGGAAGGCGTACGGGACGAGCTCCCGCACTCCATCGCCGTGGTCGTCGAGGAGATGATCCCCCGGGAGAACCGCCCGGCGGACCGCCCGCTGCTCGACATCCACGCCAACCTCTACATCGAGCGGCCGAGCCAGAAGGGCATCATCATCGGCCCGAAGGGCGCCCGCCTGAAGGAGGTCGGGATGAAGTCGCGCAAGCACATCGAGGCGCTGCTCGGCACCCCGGTCTTCCTCGACCTGCACGTGAAGGTCGCCAAGGACTGGCAGCGCGACCCCAAGCAGCTGCGCAAGCTGGGGTTCTAGCCCGGTCGTTCCGGATCGGGCGAGGGGCGCGTCAAGAGGCGCGCCGCCGCACCTTCACCGCGTTGTCCGTACGGGTCCCGGGCCGGCCGTCAGGCTGGTTCTGGGCCCGTACGTGTTCCTCCGCCAGCAGGACCTCCCAGGCGCCGGCCTCCAGTTCCAGCTGGGCCACGACCTCGTCCGGGGTCGGGAAGTCCACCTCCGGGCGGTCCTCCTGCCAGGACGGCCAGCCCGCGTGCCCGACGACGAGCAGGATCCCGCCCGGGGCCACGGCCGCGGCGGCCCGGCGCAGGACCCGCTCGCGCGGGAACTCCCCGAAGGTGTGCAGGAAGCACGCGGAGACCAGCTCGTACTCCCCGGCCGGGAAGGACTCCGCGAGATCGTGCCGCTCCCACGCGGTGCGGTCCGCGACCCCGGCGTCGGCGGCGTGGGCCGCGGCCCGCTCCAGGGCCACCCCGGAGATGTCCGTCCCGGTGACGTGCCAGCCCTGCCGCGCGAGCCACACGGCGTCGCCGCCCTCCCCGCAGCCCAGGTCCAGGGCCCGGCCGGGAGCGAGCGCGGCGGCCTCCCGGGCCAGCACGGCGTTGGCGTCACCGCTCCAGATCCGGTCGCTCTCGCGGTAGCGGGAGTCCCAGAACTCCTCGCCCGCGAAGCCGGTCTCGGGGGAGTGGGGGGCGTGGTCGTGCGCGTGCGCCATGGCGGACTCTTTCCGGTCGGTACGGGTGCGGGGACCGGGTCCCCGCACCTGCGATGCTCCGCCCGGACCTGCGCACCGGCCAAGCGCCCTTGCCGTTCCCGCAAAAAAACGGGCTCAGATTTGCGCGGGCAGCCGCCGGGCGGTGCGGGCCCGCAGCCGACGGATCACAGCCGGCGGATCACAGCGGGCGGTCCGCGATCAGGGCGGTGCCCACGGAGCGGAAGCCGAGGCGGGCGTAGAGGCGGGCCACGTCCTCGTCGCCCGCCGAGAGGAACACCGTGCGGGCTCCGCGGGCCAGGGCGTCGGCGACCAGGGCCGCCGTCACCGCGAGGGCCAGGCCCTGGCGGCGGGCCGAGGGGAGGGTGCCGACACCGACCACCTCGGCTACGTCGCCTACCGGGACGTACTGGCCGGAGCACAGGACCACGCCGTCGCGCACGGCCGCCGCCAGGGCGGTACGGCCCGACTCGATCATCCCCGCCACCCGGATCCGGCGGCCCTCCGAGGCAGGGTCCCGCTCCGCCGCCGCGAGCTCCGCCGGGCCCGGCTCGCCCACCGCGGTGCCGGGAGCGGCGAAGGCCAGCATCGGCACCGTCACCGCCGGGCGCAGCAGCGGGTCGGCCGCGCCGAGCACCCGTACGTCGGGATGCGCGGGGAGCCGTACCGCCGCGGGGTCGAGCACCATGAGCGGATGCGCGTGCACGCTCAGCCCGGCGGCCTCGGCGGCGGCGCGCAGCGAGGGGGTGGTTTCGGCCACCCATTCGAAGGCCTCGGGGATCCGGAGCTCCCGCTGCCGGGCCAGCACCCGCTCCACGTCGGCCACCGTGATGCCGCCGGCCGGGGCGGCGCCGAGCGCGGGCCGCGCGTAGTACGGCCAGCCGTCGCCCTCCTGGACGAACAGGGTGAGCGGGCCGAAGTCCTCGGCCCGCGCCCCGCCCGCCCGGGGAGCAGCGTCGTAGTAGCGCTCGAGCTCGGGCAGGGGGTCGGAAGTCGTGATCATCCGGCCATCCAAGCAAGCGGGCCGCGATCAGGCACCTCCTTTCGGGCGCCCGGCTTCAGGCGCCTTCCGGCAGGGGCCTCCCTCAGGGGCCTTCTTCAGGCGCCTTCCTTCAGGACCCGGGAGATCAGCGAGCGCTGTGCGTCCGACAGGTCGGGGTCCCCGCAGAGCACCGTCCGCCCGTCCACCGTGATCCGGTACGAGAAACCGTCCCGGATCCGGTCCGCAGGATCCCCCGGCGGGCCGGGCCGCAGGGCCAGCTGCGCCAGCGCCTGCCACTCGGCCTCGTCGGGCAGGCCCGAGGTGTCCACCTCGCCCCGCCGCTCGATCCCCGCGAAGCCGCCCGTCCGCACCACCTGAATCCGCATGACCGCCCTCCTACCCGATGCCCCCTACCCCAAGCCGACGGCCGACCACGCCTTCTGCAGTGCCTGGTGTTCGGTGCCCCCGTCGCCGTACCGGGTGACGGCCGCGGCGGTCGTCAGGGCGGCGAACCGGGCGAAGTCGGCCTTCGGGCCCAGCTCCCCGCCGGTCAGGGCGTCGTACCAGATCCGTCCGGCCCGCTCCCAGGCCTTGCCGCCGAGCTCGGTGGCGACGAGGTAGAAGGCGTGGTTGGGGATGCCGGAGTTGATGTGCACGCCGCCGTTGTCGCGGGAGGTGCGCACGTAGTCGTCCATGGTCGCGGGCTGCGGGTCCTTGCCGAGCTCGTCGTCCTCGTACGCCGTCCCGGGCGCCTTCATCGACCGCAGGGCGAAGCCGCTGTCCACGGAGGGGCCGAGGAGTCCGGCGCCGATCAGCCAGTCGGCGTCCTCGGCGTTCTGGTCCAGCGAGTACTGCTTGATGAGGGAGCCGAAGACGTCGGACATGGATTCGTTGAGCGCGCCGGACTGGCCGTAGTACTCCAGGTCGGCGGTGTGCTGGGTGACCCCGTGGGTCAGCTCGTGCCCGATGACGTCCACGGACACGGTGAAGTCGAGGAAGAGGTCCCCGTCCCCGTCGCCGAACACCATCTGGCTGCCGTCCCAGAAGGCGTTGTTGTAGAGCCGGTCGTAATGGACGCTGGCGTTCAGCGGCAGGCCGGCGTCGTCGATGGAGTGGCGGCCGAAGCCCTTGAGGAAGAGCTCGAAGGTGGCCCCGAGCCCGGCGTAGGCACGGTTGACGCTGGCGTCCCGGCCGGCGTCCTCGCCCTCGCCGCGCACCTTCTTCCCGGGCAGCCGGGTCTGGTGCTGTGCGTCGTAGATGGTCCGCGCGGGAGTCTCGGACGGTGTGTCCGTGGCGGGCGGAAGCACCGTCATCAGCCGCCGGACCCGGTGCGAGGCGTCGAGTTCGAGGGTCCGCCGCGCGGCGGCGGCCCGGGCGGGGTCCTCGGAGCGGGCGATCTTGTCCAGGAGGTGCGGCGGCACCACGGTGCAGAAGACGGGGTGACGGCGATCGAAGAAGGCATCCATGCCCGGCAATGTGGCAGTGCGTGACGGCCGTGTCACTAGCGGCGACCATGATTCATTCGGTCGTCTGAAACCGTCGGCGGCGCATTGACGGATCAACCGGACATCGGGCCCGGTGGGCAACCGGTAAAGAGGCTTAACTCACAAAGGGTGCAAATCGGACCTGCGGGTCTTGCATACTGAAACAGGTCCCGCATTACGGGGCGGCTCGGTTAGGCTCGGCCCATCATGCGTTTCGGGCTGCTCCTCCTTAGCTGCCGCGGCGAGGGCCTGTAGTCGTAGGCCGACCCCCTCCCCGCGGAGTTTGGTGTTGCGGTTTTGCGACCGTCCGTCGGCCGTCCCAGCGAACTACACGCGGACACGCGAGGAGCCCTACGTCATGAGCCAGCACACTTTTGTCGGTCGCCCCACGCCCATCACGAACGCGACCCACACCCAGCAGCCCTCCGGGATGCCGATCCACAAGTACGGCTCGTACGAGCAGGTGGACATCCCCGACCGCACCTGGCCCGAGGCCCGCGTCACCAAGGCGCCCCGCTGGCTGTCCACGGACCTGCGCGACGGCAACCAGTCGCTGATCGACCCGATGACCCCCGCCCGCAAGCGCGAGATGTTCGACCTGCTGGTGCGCATGGGCTACAAGGAGATCGAGGTCGGCTTCCCGTCCTCCGGTGAGACCGACTTCAACTTCGTGCGCTCCATCATCGAAGAGGGCGCGATCCCGGACGACGTCACCATCTCCGTACTGACCCAGGCCCGCGAGGACCTGATCGAGCGGACCGTCGAGTCGCTGATCGGCGCCAAGCGCGCCACCGTGCACCTGTACAACGCGACCGCGCCGACCTTCCGCCGGGTCGTCTTCCGCGGCTCCAAGGAGCAGATCAAGCAGATCGCCGTCGACGGCACCCGCCTGGTCATGGAGTACGCCGACAAGCTGCTGGGCCCCGAGACCGTCTTCGGCTACCAGTACAGCCCGGAGATCTTCACCGACACCGAGCTGGACTTCGCCCTGGAGGTCTGCGAGGCCGTCTGCGACGTGTGGCAGCCGTCCGAGGGCCGCGAGATCATCCTGAACCTGCCCGCCACCGTGGAGCGCTCGACGCCCTCCACCCACGCGGACCGCTTCGAGTGGATGGCCCGCAACCTGACCCGCCGCGCGCACATCTGCATCTCCGTGCACCCGCACAACGACCGCGGCACCGCCGTGGCGGCCGCCGAGCTGGCCCTGATGGCCGGCGCCGACCGCATCGAGGGCTGCCTGTTCGGGCAGGGCGAGCGCACCGGCAACGTCGACCTGATCACGCTGGGCATGAACCTGTTCTCCCAGGGCATCGACCCGCAGATCGACTTCTCGCAGATCGACGAGATCCGTCGCACGAGCGAGTACTGCAACCAGATGGAAGTCCACCCGCGCCACCCCTACGCGGGCGACCTCGTCTACACCGCCTTCTCCGGCTCCCACCAGGACGCCATCAAGAAGGGCTTCGACGCCATGGAGGCCGACGCGGCCGCCCAGGGCCCGGGCGTCACCGTCGATGATCTCGAGTGGGCCGTTCCGTACCTGCCCATCGACCCGAAGGACGTCGGCCGCTCCTACGAGGCGGTCATCCGGGTCAACTCGCAGTCCGGCAAGGGCGGCATCGCGTACGTCCTGAAGAACGACCACAAGCTGGACCTGCCGCGCCGCATGCAGATCGAGTTCTCGCGGATCATCCAGGCCAAGACCGACTCCGAGGGCGGAGAGGTCACCCCCTCCGCGATCTGGAACGTCTTCCAGGACGAGTACCTGCCCAACCCCGACAACCCGTGGGGTCGTATCCAGCTGCGTTCCGGCCAGACCACCACCGACAAGGACGGCACCGACACGCTGACCGTCGAGGCGGTCGTGGACGGCGCGGAGACCGTGCTGGACGGCACCGGCAACGGTCCGATCTCGGCCTTCTTCGACGCGCTGGCCGGCATCGGCATCGACGCCCGCCTGCTGGACTACACCGAGCACACGATGAGCGAGGGCGCCTCCGCGGTCGCCGCCTCGTACATCGAGTGCGCGATCGACGGCCGCGTCCTGTGGGGCATCGGCATCGACGCGAACACCACCCGCGCCTCCCTGAAGGCGGTCATCTCCGCCGTCAACCGCGCGGGCCGCTGACCCGTACGCGAGCGAACCCCGCCCCTTCCCTACCGGGAGGGGCGGGGTTCCGCCGTTTCCGGAGCGGGTTCCGGGGCCGCCTCCAGGGCCGTTGCGGAGGGCTTCAGCGCGCCAGGTAGCCGCCACCTCCTCCGGTCCGCCCGGCTCGTCCGTCAGCGTGAGCACCCGCTCCTGACGGTGGTCCCGGGGGCCACCGCGTTGACGCGGATCCCGCGCGCCGCCCACTCCACCGCCAGGTGCTCGGTCAGCCCCGGGGCCACGAACTTCGCCGGGCCGTACGCGGCGCCGGTCACCGGACAAGACTTCTCGTTCATGCGGCCGAGGGCAGGGAAGTCCGGGGCGGCCGCGGGGGCGGGCGCGCGGGCGGGTGTGCGGGCGGGTGTGCAGGTGGGGCCGGGTGCGGGGCCGGATCCGGGCAGGGGCGCAGATCGGCCAAGTACGGCGGCCGGACGATGTTGTCTTGTCACACGACTGACGCATCCTCACCGATGTGGCTAACATCACGCCAACCCGGCGATGTTGCCGGAAGGTTACGGAGGTGCGACGTGCTGCCAGTTCGGGGTGGGGACGGCCGGAAGCTGACGGTCTGGGGTATCCGCACCACCTGGAGCACCGTGGGGGACGGGGAGTTCTTCTGCCCCGACTGCGGTGGCGACCGCAACTACCGCCGGCGCACGGGGCGCCGCCGCTTCACCGTCCTCGGTGTGCCGCTGCTGCCCCGCGGGCAGGCGGGCCCCGTCGTCGAGTGCCAGGGCTGCCGCGAACGCTTCGGCACCGAGGTCCTGGACCACCTCACCACCACCCGCTTCTCCGCGCTGCTGCGCGACGCCGTGCACACCGTGACCCTGGCCGTGCTGGCCGCCGGCGGGACGGCCTCGCGCAGTGCGCTGGAGGCCGCCGTGGGCGCCGTACGGTCCGCCGGGTTCCAGGACTGCACCGAGGAGCAGCTGGAGTCCCTCGTCGAGGGGCTGTCCGCCGAGGAGGGGCGGCTCGGGCTCTACGACGGCCCCGACTGCTACGGCGCCGCGCTCTCGATCGAGCTGCACGAGGCACTGGAACCGCTGGCCCCGCACCTGGCCGGACCGGGCCGCGAATCGATCCTGCTGCAGGGCGCGCGCGTCGCCCTCGCGGACGGCCCGTACATCCCCGCCGAGCGCGAGGTGCTGGCGACCGTGGGCGCGGCCCTGCGCATCGACGCGGACGAGGTCGCCCGGCTGCTGTCGGCGGTCCGGGCGCCGTAGGCCCTGTCCCACGCCTGAGGCCCGTACGGGATCCCGTACGGGCCTCAGGCGTGCTCCGTGCCACCGGGGCGGGGTGCGCGGCGATGGAGCGGCGCAGGCGATCGTTTCGGCCGTACGGACGGTTTCGGACGCGGGGCGTCTCACCGTGTGGTCGAAAACGGCACAATCCGAGATAACGATCGGGCCTCGCACCCTCGTTTCGGAGATCCTTCCGCGTGTGGTGAACCGCGGAGGCGCGTCATCCGTACGGGGTGTTTCCACCACGTGGACGGACGGAGCGGGGTCTTCTTCTTTGCGCGGCCGAACGGCCCGCCGGGCGTTAACCCCCACGTCACCGCGCATGGCCTTCGCGTTCGCGCAGCGGGAAGCACCGATTCCGTGAAGCGTTGGCCATAGTCGACACCGCGGGTCTCCACCACTGGAGAAACCTCTAGACCCTGCGCGGCAGCGGGTCAACATTTTGTAGAAGTCGACGATATCTGTGAGCGGCCCCACAGGCGTTCAATTCCGGTCACACGAGGAGACGCCGCCGGTAACACCGCGGAGCTTCGATTCACGTGGACTTACTGAAAACCCTGACGGATCAACGGGCTAACGACCCACTTCGCCAGGGACAACCAGTTCCCCTCAGCTTCCTCTCAGTTACCTACCTCATTGAAGGGCAAGGCAGAGATGGCACGTGTCGCCGCACCGCTTTCCGCCACCGGAAAGCAGAGCACGCACCCGGTCGACGAGGTGCTCCCCCTCCCCAAGCTCGCGCTGTACGGCTTCCAGCACGTACTCGCGTTCTACGCCGGTGCGGTGATCGTTCCGATCATCGTCGGTGGCGCCCTCGGGCTCACCACCGAGCAACTGGTCTACCTGATCAATGCCGACCTCTTCACCTGCGGTATCGCCTCGATCATCCAGGCCTGGGGCATCGGCCGGGTCGGTGCCCGGCTGCCCCTGATCCAGGGCGTCACCTTCACCGCCGTATCCCCGATGATCGCCATCGGTCTCGGAGCGGGCGGCGGGACGGCGGGTCTGCTCGTCATCTACGGCGCGGTCATCACGGCCGGCATCGCCACCTTCGCCTTCGCCTGGCTGCCGCCGAAGGCCTTCCGCACGATCATGCGGCTCTTCCCGCCGGTCGTCACCGGCACGGTCATCACCGTCCTCGGCATCGTGCTGATCCCGGTCGGCCTGAACGACGCCGCGGGCGGCCTCGGCAGCCCCGACTTCGGTGACCCGAAGAACTTCGCCTACGCCGGCGGCACGATGCTCTTCATCCTCATCCTGATGAAGCTCGGCAAGCCGTTCCTCAACAGCATCTCGATCCTGCTCGGCCTGGTCGGCGGCACCGTCGTCGCCTTCCTGCTCGGCGACGCCAAGTTCGGCGACGTGAGCAACTCCGACTGGATCGGCATCACCACCCCCTTCTACTACGGTGCGCCGAAGTTCGAGTGGTTCCCGATCGTGCTGATGCTCATCGTCATGCTGATCACCATGGTGGAGACCACCGGCGACACCTACGCCGTCGGTGACATCGTCGGCAAGGAGATCGACAGCGAGACCGTGGCCCGCGCCCTGCGTGCCGACGGCGCCGCCACCGCCCTCGGCGGTGTCCTGAACTCCTTCCCGTACGTGGCCTTCGCCGAGAACGTCGGCCTGGTCCGGATGACCAAGGTCAAGAGCCGCTTCGTCGTGGTCGCCGCCGGTGTCTTCATGATCGTGCTCGGCCTGATCCCCAAGGCCGCCGCGATCGTCGCCGCCGTTCCGCACGGAGTCCTCGGCGGCGCCGCGACCGTGATGTTCGCCATGGTGGCCCTGGCGGGCATCCAGACCCTGGCCAAGGTCGACCTCAAGGAGGAGAAGAACGCGCTCGTCGTGGGTGTCTCCCTGGCCTTCGCGCTGCTCCCCGCCACGGTCCCGGTCCTCTTCAAGGACCACATGAACGCGGACCTCTCCTCGCTCCTCAACAGCGGTGTCACGCTCGGTGCCACGGCCGCGATCGTCCTGAACCTGATCTTCAACGGTCTGGGCAAGGACGGTTCGCACGACGCCCCGCTGGCCGACTCCCTGCTGGCCGACGCCCCGGCGAACTCCGCCGCGGTGGCGGACGACGAGCCCACGGCAGCCATTCCGGCCCAGTCGGGCGAGGGCGAGCCCGCCCCGGCGCCGACCGCCTGATCCTCCCAAGGGGTGTCCCCCGCCGGGCCTCGTGCCCGGCGGGGGACGCTGCCGTGAAGGGGGTCCGCAAGGGAGTCCGTACGGGAGTCCGTACAGGAGTCCGTCCTGTCGGTCCGGTACGGGACAATGAGCCCATGAGCCTGTTCCGCGACGACGGCATCGTGCTGCGCACCCAGAAGCTGGGTGAGGCGGACCGCATCATCACGCTCCTGACCCGGGGCCACGGCCGGGTCCGGGCCGTCGCCCGCGGCGTCCGACGCACCAAGTCCAAGTTCGGCGCCGGGCTGGAACCTTTCTCCCACGCCGACGTGCAGTTCTTCTCGCGCAGCGGCGAACTGATCGGCCGCAGCCTGCCGCTCTGCACACAGACGCAGATCATCGCTCCGTACGGCAACGGCATCGTCACCGACTACGGCCGCTACACCGCCGGCACCGCGATGCTGGAGACCGCCGAGCGGTTCACCGACCACGAGGGCGAGCCCGCCGTCCAGCAGTACCTGCTGCTCGTCGGCGCCCTGCGCACCCTCTCGCGCGGCGAACACGCCCCCAACCTGATCCTCGACGCCTTCCTGCTGCGCTCCCTCGCCGTCAACGGCTACGCGCCCAGCTTCGACGACTGCGCGAAGTGCGGGATGCACGGCCCCAACCGGCACTTCTCCGTCGCCGCGGGCGGGGTCATATGCGGCGACTGCCGCGTCCCCGGCAGCGTCGTACCCTCGTCGGAGGCCATCGCCCTGCTCAGCGCCCTGCTGACGGGCGACTGGGGACATGCCGACGCGTGCGAGGCGCGTCACGTGCGGGAGGGCAGCGGGCTGGTCTCGGCCTACTTGCACTGGCATCTGGAGCGCGGACTACGCTCCCTTCGGTACGTCGAGAAATAGGAGCTGGGCAACATGGCACGACGCGGGATTCTGGGACGCTCTCGCCGCGAGTACAAGGTTCCCGAGCCGCACCCCTCCGGTGAGCGCCCGCCGAAGATCCCCGGCGAGCTCGTCCCGAACCACGTCGCGATCGTCATGGACGGGAACGGCCGCTGGGCGAAGGAGCGCGGACTGCCGCGCACCGAGGGTCACAAGGTGGGCGAGGGCGTCGTGCTCGACGTGCTCAAGGGCTGCCTGGAGCTGGGCGTCAAGAACCTCTCCCTGTACGCCTTCTCGACCGAGAACTGGAAGCGCTCGCCCGACGAGGTGCGCTTCCTCATGAACTTCAACCGCGACGTCATCCGGCGCCGCCGCGACGAGATGAACGAGCTGGGCATCCGCATCCGCTGGACCGGCCGCATGCCGAAGATGTGGAAGTCGGTCGTCCAGGAGCTCCAGGTCGCGCAGGAGCAGACCGTCGACAACGACGCGATGACCCTCTACTTCTGCGTCAACTACGGCGGCCGGGCCGAGATCGCGGACGCGGCGCAGGCCATCGCGCGCGATGTCGCGGCGGGCCGGCTGGACCCGTCGAAGGTCAACGAGAAGACCTTCGCGAAGTACATGTACTACCCGGACATGCCGGACGTGGACCTCTTCCTGCGCCCGAGCGGCGAGCAGCGCACCTCCAACTACCTGCTCTGGCAGAGCGCGTACGCCGAGATGGTGTTCCAGGACGTCCTGTGGCCCGACTTCGACCGCCGCAACCTCTGGCAGGCCTGCTACGAGTACGCCCAGCGCGACCGCCGCTTCGGCGGGGCCGTGCCGAACCAGGGTGAGGGCGCCGGCTCCGCGGGTTAGCCGCCATCGTCATGGACAGTGGCGAGATCGTTCTCGAGTACCGGCCGACGGCCGACGACTACCGGACGGCTCGGCGGGCCTGGTCCTTCGGGACCCGGCCCGGGCGCCGCGAGCTGGTCCTGCCCACCGTGATGGCACTGACCGCACCACGGGCGGCGGACCGGACCGGACCGCCGTCGAGTGGCAGGTCCTGTCGGCGTACTGAGAGACCCCGGAACTGTTCGTGCTGACCGAGCGCCGGGGCCGTGGCTTCGTGGCACTGCCCAAGCGGGGCATGGCGGCCCCGGCCGCCCTGGTGCGCGTACGGGCGCTGCTGGACGGCAGGCTGCGCAGGCTCTAGGCCGCGGCCGCCGCGCAGTCCGAGCAGGTACCGAAGATCTCCACCGTGTGGGCGACGTTCACGAAGCCGTGCTCGGCGGCGATGGCCTCCGCCCACTTCTCCACCGCCGGGCCCTCCACCTCGACGGCCTTGCCGCACTTGCGGCAGACCAGGTGGTGGTGGTGGTCCCCGGTGGAGCAGCGCCGGTAGACGGACTCGCCGTCACTGGTGCGCAGCACGTCGACCTCGCCGGCGTCCGCGAGGGACTGCAGGGTGCGGTAGACGGTGGTCAGGCCCACGGAATCCCCGCGGTGCTTGAGCATGTCGTGGAGTTCCTGGGCACTGCGGAACTCGTCCACCTCGTCCAGCGCCGCCGCGACGGCGGCCCGCTGTCGGGTGGATCGTCCTCGTACTGGCGCGGTGTTCATCTCGCCAGGCGCAGTCGCCACCGGTTCCTCCTCGTCTCGGTATCGGCCCATTGTGCCAGGCGGCCGACTGCCCGAGGTCTTCAGACCTTTACGTCTTCACGCGTACAGACTTCTTCGGCCACGCGGGCGGCCCTGGCCCGGCGCCGGGCCAGGGGGGTGGACACCGCCGTCATCACCATGAAGACGGCGATGGCGAGCAGCACGATCGTGCCGCCGGACGGCGCGTCGATGTAGTAGGTGGCGGCCGTGCCGGACAGCGAGACCAGCACGCCGATCACCATGGCCACCGTCAGGGTGGCGGTGAACCCGCGGGTGACGCGCTGGGCGGCCGCGACCGGGATCACCATCATGGCGCTGACCAGCAGCAGGCCGACGATGCGCATCGCGACGGTGACGGTGACGGCTGCGGTGACGGCCATCAGCAGGTTCAGGAAGCGCACCGGCAGGCCGGTGACCCGGGCGAACTCCTCGTCCTGGCAGACCGCGAACAGCTGCCGGCGCAAGCCCAGGGTGACGGCGACGACGAACAGGGCGAGGATCACGACCGCGGTGATGTCCTCGGCCGAGACCGTGGTGATGGAGCCGAACAGGTAGCTGGTCAGGTTGGCCGTGGAGCCGCCCGGGGCCAGGTTGATGATCATGACGCCGCCGGCCAGGCCGCCGTAGAAGAGCATGGCCAGGGCGATGTCCCCGCTGGTCTTGCCGCGGGAGCGGATGAGCTCCATGCCGACCGCGCCGATGACCGCGACGAGGGTGGCCATCCACACCGGGCTCGTGTTGAGCAGGAAGCCGAGCGCGACACCGGTCATCGCCACGTGCCCGATGCCGTCGCCCATGACGGCCTGGCGGCGCTGCACGAGGTACGTGCCGATCGCGGGGGCCGTGATGCCGACGAGGGCGGCGGCGATGAGGGCCCGCTGCATGAAGGCGTAGTCGAGGAGGTCCATCAGCTCAGCAGTCCCGTCCGGAGGGGCTCGGCGTCGTGCGCGGAGTGGGGGTGTACGTGGTCGTGGCCCGGCAGTGCGTGCTGGCCGAGGGCCTCCGGGGGCGGGCCGTCGTGCGTGACGCAGCCGTCGCGCAGGACGACGGCGCGGTCGATGAGCGGCTCCAGCGGGCCCAGCTCGTGCAGGACCAGCAGCACCGTGGTGCCGGCGGCGACCTGGCTGCGCAGGGCGTTCGCCAGGACCTCCTGGTTGGCCAGGTCCACGCCGGCCATGGGCTCGTCCATGATCAGCAGCTCGGGTTCGCCGGCGAGGGCGCGGGCGATGAGCACCCGCTGGTGCTGACCGCCGGAGAGGGCGTTGACCGAGGCGTCGGCGTACGCACCCATGTCGACCAGGTCCAGTGCGCGCTCCACGGCGGCCTTGTCGGCCTTGCGCAGGAATCCGAAGCGGGTGCGGGCGAGCCGGCCGGCGGAGACGACCTCGCGGACGGTGGCGGGGACCCCGCTGGCGGCGGTGGTGCGCTGGGGGACGTACCCGATGCGCGACCAGTCGCGGAACCGCTTGAAGTCGGTGCCGAAGAGGGACAGGGCGCCGTCGCTCAGCGGGACCTGGCCGACCACGGCGCGGACGGCCGTGGACTTGCCGGAGCCGTTGGCGCCGAGCAGGGCCACGACCTCACCGCTGCGGACGGTGAGGTCGATGCCGCGCAGCACGGGGCGCGAGCCGAGCGAGGCCGTGGCCCCGCGCAGGGATATGACGGGCTGGTCCAGGGCCTGTGTGGGCTTGGACTCCATGGCTCGCGCCTCCGATGCCGCTACTGCTGTTGCCATTACTTGGTGCCGAGTGCCTTCTGGAGGTTCTTCAGGTTCGCCCGCATGACCTCGAAGTAGTCAGCGCCCTGGGACTTGTCCGTGATTCCCTCCAGGGGATCCAGGACGTCGGTCTTCAGGCCGGTGTCGGCCGCGAGGGTCTTGGCCGTCTTGTCGCTGGCCAGGGTCTCGAAGAACACCGTCGACACATTGTCCTGCTTCGCGAGGCCCTGGAGCTCCTTCATCCGGGCCGGGCTGGGCTCGGACTCGGGGTCGACGCCGGAGATGCCCTCCTGGTCGAGGCCGTAGCGCTCGGCGAGGTAGCCGAAGGCGGAGTGGGTGGTGATGAAGGTCTTGGAGGCCGTGTTCTTCAGGCCGTCCTTGAACTCGGTGTCCAGCGTGCCCAGTTTGGCGACGAGCTCGTCGGTGTTCTTCTTGTAGTCCGCCGAGTGGTCGGGGTCGGACTTGGCCAGGGCCGCGCCGACGCCCTTGGCGATCTCGGCGTACTTGACCGGGTCGAGCCAGACGTGCGGGTCCTCGCCGGCTTCGCCGTGGCTGTGGTCGTGTCCGTCGCCCGCCGGGGCCTCGGTGTGGCCCTCCTCGGCGGCGTGCTCGTGGTCCTCGTGGCCGGAGGTGCCGTGCACCTCGAGCTTGGTGAGGGTGGCGGCGTCGACGATGTTCTTCACGCCGGACTGGGCGACGGCCTTGTCGACGGCGGGCTGCAGCGTCTTGAGGTAGAGGACGACATCGGCCTCGCCGAGCTGCGCGGTCTGCTTCGGGGTGATCTCCAGGTCGTGCGGCTCGACCCCGGGCTTGGTGAGGGTGTCGACCTTCACGTGGTCCTTGCCGATCTGCTCGGCGAGGAACTGCATCGGATAGAACGACGCCATCACGTCGAGCTTGCCGTCCTTCGCCCCGGCGGCTCCGGCCGTGCCCGAGCAGGCGGTGAGGGCCGTGGCGGCGAGGGCGACGGTGGCGGCGAGGGCGGCGGTCGGTATGAGGCGTCGTCGTACGTTCATGACATCCATTTTCATCAAAGATGGAAACGATTGTCAAAAACCCTGGTGGGAGGGGTGCGGAGGGCCCGTGGAGGGGGGTCCCGATTTGAAAGGGGGGGTGCGGGCGCCGGTAACCTTGAGGCTTCGCCGTTCGTCCTCGTAAATGAAGAGAGCACCGTGGCCGCCGACAAGATCGAAACCATCGTCAGCCTGAGCAAGCGCCGTGGCTTCGTTTTCCCGTGCAGTGACATCTACGGCGGCTCTCGGGCTGCCTGGGACTACGGCCCGCTCGGTGTCGAGCTCAAGGAGAACATCAAGCGCCAGTGGTGGAAGGCGATGGTCACCGGGCGTGAGGACATCGTCGGTCTCGACTCGTCGGTGATCCTGGCTCCCGAGGTCTGGGTGGCCTCCGGTCACGTCGGCACCTTCTCGGACCCGCTGACCGAGTGCACCTCCTGTCACAAGCGCCACCGCGCCGACCACCTGGAAGAGGCGTACGAGGCCAAGCACGGCCGCGTCCCCGCCAACGGTCTGGCCGACATCAACTGCCCCAACTGCGGCGTGAAGGGCCAGTTCACCGAGCCGAAGCAGTTCTCCGGCATGCTGGAGACCCACCTCGGCCCGACCCAGGACACCGGCTCGAAGGCGTACCTGCGCCCCGAGACGGCCCAGGGCATCTTCACCAACTTCGCCCACGTGATGACCACCTCGCGCAAGAAGCCCCCCTTCGGCATCGCGCAGGTCGGCAAGTCCTTCCGCAACGAGATCACCCCCGGCAACTTCATCTTCCGCACCCGCGAGTTCGAGCAGATGGAGATGGAGTTCTTCGTCAAGCCGGGCGAGGACGAGCAGTGGCAGGAGTACTGGATGCAGGAGCGGTGGAACTGGTACCGCGACCTCGGCCTCCGCGAGGAGAACATCCGCTGGTACGACCACCCGAAGGAGAAGCTGTCCCACTACTCGAAGCGCACCGCCGACATCGAGTACCGCTTCAACTTCGGTGGCAATGAGTTCTCCGAGCTCGAAGGCGTGGCCAACCGCACCGACTTCGACCTCAAGGCGCACTCCGCCGCCTCCGGTCAGGAGCTCGTCTTCTTCGACCAGGAGTCCAAGGAGAAGTACACCCCGTACGTCATCGAGCCGGCGGCCGGCGTCAACCGCGCCATGCTCGCCTTCATGCTCGACGCGTACAACGAGGACGAGGCCCCGAACGCCAAGGGCGTCATGGAGAAGCGCACCGTGATGCGCCTCGACCCGCGCCTGGCGCCGGTCAAGGTCGCCGTCCTGCCGCTGTCCCGCAACGCGCAGCTGTCGCCGAAGGCCAAGGGCCTCGCCGCCGACCTGCGCAAGTTCTGGAACATCGAGTTCGACGACGCGGGCGCCATCGGCCGCCGCTACCGCCGCCAGGACGAAATCGGTACCCCGTTCTGCGTCACCGTCGACTTCGACACCCTCGACGACAACGCGGTGACCGTGCGAGAGCGCGACACCATGAAGCAGGAGCGCGTCTCCCTGGACCAGATCCAGAGCTACCTCGGCAGCCGCCTGCTCGGCTGCTAGGTTCCGCCGCTGATGCGGCTGTGGCCCCGGGGGCGGTGGGCCCCCGGCCCCAACCGGATCCCGGGGCCGGCCCGCCGGGGCAGGGAGGCCGGGCCCCCCCCCCGCCCCCC
>NZ_JBHXKA010000154.1:0-18095 GCF_042722885.1 Streptomyces sp. NPDC058401 | reverse complement strand
ATAACACGCATACTAGTGCTACCTATATTCATTAAGTTCTCTTGGGAGGTTTTATGTTTATAATTCACTGGCCCTCCCCCTTCCCCACCTCGCCCGGCCCCCCCCGTAGCAGCGGGGGCCTTCGTGCGTACGGGCTGCGGGGCCTAGCCCAGCGGGTGCATCCAGCCGTGGGTGTCGGCCTGGTGGCCGGTCTGGAGGTCCAGGAGGGCCTTGCGGAGCTTCATGGTGACCCCGCCGGGCTCACCGGTGCCCTGGGTCCAGTTCGCGCGCTCCGACTTGACGGAGCCGACCGGGGTGATCACGGCGGCGGTGCCGCAGGCGAAGACCTCGGTCAGGGTGCCGTTCTCGTTGTCGCGCTTCCAGTCCTCGGTGGTGATCCGGCCCTCTTCGGCGGTGTAGCCGAGGTCGCGGGCGATGGTGAGGAGGGAGTCGCGGGTGATGCCCGGGAGGAGCGAGCCGGTGAGCTCGGGGGTGACGATCCGGTCGCCGTACACGAAGTACAGGTTCATCCCGCCCATCTCCTCGATCCAGCGGTGCTCGACGGCGTCGAGCCAGACCACCTGGTCGCAGCCGTGCTCGGCGGCCTGGGCCTGCGCGACGAGGGACGCGGCGTAGTTGCCGCCGGTCTTGGCGGCGCCGGTGCCGCCCTTGGCGGCGCGCACGTACTCCTCGGAGAGCCAGACGGAGACGGGCTTGACGCCTCCGGGGAAGTAGGCGCCGGCCGGCGAGGCGATCACGATGAAGAGGAACTCGTTCGCCGGGCGGACCCCGAGGCCGACCTCGGTGGCGAACATGAAGGGCCGCAGGTAGAGCGAGGCCTCGCCGGAGTCCGGCACCCAGGCGCGGTCCTGCTTGATCAGCGCGTCGCAGGCGTCGATGAACAGCTCGGTCGGCAGCTCCGGCATCGCCATCCGGCGGGCGGAGGACTGGAAGCGCTCGGCGTTGGCCTGCGGGCGGAAGGTGGCGACGGTGCCGTCGGGCTGCTTGTAGGCCTTCAGCCCCTCGAAGATCGTCTGCGCGTAGTGCAGCGTCATGTTCGCCGGGTCCATCGACAGCGGCGCGTACGGGACCAGCTCGGCGTCGTGCCAGCCGCGGCCCTCGGTCCACTTGACCGTGACCATGTGGTCGGTGAAGTGGCGGCCGAAGCCGGGGCTGGCCAGGATCGCCTCGCGCTCCGCGTCGGACAGGGGGGTCGAGGAGGGCTTCAGCTCGATCGTGGGCGTCGTCATGAGTGCTTGTCCTTCACCGGTTTTGTAGGGCGGACCGCGCTCACGGCGTACTAGGACGTCCGAGCTTCCCCGTATTCCGCGGCCTCGCGTTCGATTATCGCCCGGGAGGAGGCTTCGGTGAAACGGGGTGAATTGCGGCCCAGGAGAGATGGTGACACCCGGGGCCGCACAGGAAAAGCCGCCGGGTGCGGTGATCGCGACCCGGCGGCTTCCTGGAGGTGGGGCTACCGGGTCAGCCGGCTACTCGCGCGGCGAGGGCGTCGCCGATGGCCTCGGTCGAGCGGAAGGTGCCGTCGCGCTCGGCCAGGTCGGCGGAGACCGCGTCCTCGATGCGGACGGCCTGCTCCTCGTAACCGAGGTGGCGCAGCAGGAGGGCGACCGAGAGGATCGTCGCGGTCGGGTCCGCCTTGCCGGTGCCGGCGATGTCCGGGGCCGAGCCGTGGACGGGCTCGAACATGGACGGGAAGGCGCCGGTCGGGTTGATGTTGCCCGAGGCGGCCAGGCCGATCCCGCCGGTCACGGCGGCGGCCAGGTCGGTGAGGATGTCACCGAAGAGGTTGTCCGTGACGATGACGTCGAAGCGCTCCGGCTGGGTGACGAAGAAGATCGTCGCGGCGTCGACGTGCAGGTAGTCGGTGGTGACCTCGGGGTACTCCTGGCCGACCTTGTCGAAGATGTTCTTCCACAGGTGACCGGCGTACACGAGGACGTTGTTCTTGTGGACCAGCGTCAGCTTCTTGCGCGGGCGGCCGTTGGCGCGCTCGTACGCGTCACGGACCACGCGCTCGACGCCGTAGGCCGTGTTGATGCTGACCTCGGTGGCCACCTCGGCCGGGGTGCCGGTGCGCAGGCTGCCGCCGTTGCCGGTGTACGGGCCTTCGGTGCCCTCGCGGACCACGACGAAGTCGATCTCCGGACGGCCGGCGAGCGGGGTGGCCGTGTTGGGGAAGAGCTTCGACGGGCGCAGGTTGATGAAGTGGTCGAAGGCGAAGCGGAGCTTCAGCAGCAGACCGCGCTCCAGGACGCCCGACGGGACCGAGGGGTCGCCGATGGCGCCCAGCAGGATCGCGTCGTGGTGCTTGAGGGCCTCGAGCTCCGCGTCCGGGAGGGTTTCACCGGTGCGGTGCCAGCGCTGGGCACCGAGGTCGTATTCCTTGGTCTCCAGCTTCACATCCTGGGGCAGGACCGCGGTAAGGACCTTGAGGCCCTGAGCCACGACTTCCTGGCCGATGCCATCACCGGGGATCACTGCGAGATTGATGCTGGTCGACATGGTGGAACCGTACTCCTTGTCCCATCCCTCAGACATATTGCGTCCACGATGTGGACGCAATATGTCCCGGGCCGGACGTGCTCAGCGGCAGGTCAGTGGCCGGTCGAGCCGCCGTTGTCGCGGCGGTCCAGCGCGCGCTGGAGGGCGGCGGCGGCGTTCTTCCGGTCCGCTTCGGCGGAGGCGGAGCGGCGGACGCGGCGGGTGGTGGTGGAGGGGGTGTGCGTCATGGTGATCGACTCCTTGAGATCACGGCGTGGCGGGGCCACGGATGAGGGGTTCCTTCAAGGCGCCGGAAGAGGCGGGGAGCGGTGCGCGACAGGGGTTGCCTGCCATGGGGCGCGCGCTCTCGACCGCCATTCGCCGGATCGGCGAGACGTTCGGCTTCTACAACGTAGGCCAGCTCCCGCTGTATGTCTCCGCAATTACTCGGACTTCCTACTATCTGAGACGGCGGACGGTCCGGAAGGCCTCTTCCGGGGCTCCGATTTCAGCCGGTTCCGGCGCGAAGTTCCCTGATCAGAGCCCTTACGGCGAGGGTGGAGGCGGATTCCGGTGTGGTGACGTACCCCACCCGCCTCACCGGCCCCTCCGGACCCAAACCAGTGACCTCCACGGCTCCGGCCGCCTCCCGCAGGGACAGCTCGGGCATGATCGCCATGCCGAGCCCCCGGCCGACCAGCGTCAGCACCATCGCGTCGTCCTCCGCCTTGACCGTCGCCCGCGGGATCCAGTCCTGCGCCAGCCACCAGGTGCGGGTGTACGAGCCGCAGTTCTCGTCCCAGTCCAGCAGCGGCAGCGCCTTCGGGTCGGGATGTCCCGCCGGATGCACCAGGGCGTACGCCTCCTCCACGAGCACCCCGCTCAGCAGACCGGGCGGCAAACCCTGCGCACCGCCCAGCGTCGCGATCCCGAGGTCCGCGCGACCCGCGGCCACCTCCCCGGCCGTACCGGCGCCGAGCTCGCGCACCACCCGGACCTCGGGGCGGATGCCGGGGTGGCGGGCGGCGAGCCGCTCCAGGGCGGGGGGCAGCAGGTGCAGGGCCGCGCTGCGGAACGCGGCGATCCGCAGCACGCCGTCCAGCGCCACCGGGTCCGCGGCGGCCCGGCCCGCGCCGCGCACCTCCGCGCCCATGACCTCGTACAGCCGCAGGATCCGGCGGGCGTGGCCGGCGGCCCGCTCCCCCGCCGGGGTGGGCGAGGCGCCGCTCCGGCCGCGCTCGAAGAGCACCGCGCCGAGCTTGGCCTCGCTGCCGCGCACCGAGTGCGAGACGGCCGACTGGGTGAGGCCCAGCGAGGCCGCCGCGGCGGAGAAGCCGCCGCTCTCGGCGACGGCCACCAGCACCCGCAGTTCCTGCGGGAGGAGCTCGGTCACAGGGCTCTCACCTCGTTCTATGAGCGTCGTTCATGGGTGTGTGGCTTCCATGAGCCCAACCCTCTGCCCGGACCGGCGATTCCCTCCTAGCGTCGGCGCCATGACCACGAACGCCGCGTACGCCGTCCACCTGACCGCCCGTCCGTCCGGCTTCCCCGCCGCCTCGGACTTCGCCTACGTCCAGAGCCGCGTCCCCGAGCCGCGGCCCGGCACGGCCCTGGTGGAGAACCTGCTGCTGTCCGTGGACCCGTACCACCGCGGACTGATGGACGGCGGCGAGGGCGGCTTCGAGCTCGGCGCCCCGCTGGAAGGCCGCTCGGTGGGCCGGGTCCTCGCCTCGCGCGATCCGGGCCTCGCGGAGGGCGACCTGGTCTTCCACCGCGAGGGCTGGCGCACCCACGCCCTCGTCACCCTGGGCGCCGGCGGCACCCGCAAGCTGCGCGGCCACCCGGGCGTCCCGCTGGAGGCGTACCTCTCCGTCCTCGGCGGCACCGGGCTGACCGCGTACGCCGCCCTGACCCGCACCGCGGCCCTGCGCGAGGGCGAGGACCTCTTCGTCTCGGCCGCCGCGGGCGGGGTCGGAACGGCCACCGGCCACATCGCCCGGCTGCTCGGCGCACGCCGGATCATCGGCAGCGCCGGTTCGGCGGCGAAGGTCCGCCACCTCACCGGGGTCCTCGGCTTCGACGCGGCCTTCGACTACCACGACGGGCCGGTCGGGGAGCAGCTCGCGCAGGCGGCTCCCGACGGCATCGACGTCTACGTCGACAACGTCGGCGGGGACCACCTGGAGGGGGCCATCGACGTGCTGCGCGAGTACGGGCGGATCGCCTGGGTCGGCGGGATCTCGATGTACAACGGCGACCGCTCCCCCGCCGCTCCGCGCAACCTCTTCGAGGTCGTACACAAGTCGCTTCGCCTGGAAGGGGTATTGGTTCGCAATCACACCAATCTGCAGGAGGAGCTGGAGGACTTCCTCGTGCCCCATCTGCGCAGTGGTCGGATCGGTACCGACACCACCGTTGTCCAGGGGTTTGATCACACGGTGGATGCCTTCCGGGGGATGCTCCGAGGGGACAATCTGGGCAAGATGCTCGTACGGGTCGCCGACTGAATCAGGCCACCCGGATGTTCACCGAGTTCTTACCGCACGGATGTAGACCTTTGGCGCGGCTACCGCCACTCTTGCCGTCAACGTGCCAGCGGGGCACTTGAGTTGGAGGCGAGTAGCCAGTGACACCGATCAGCCGCAGAGGATTCGTGGGCATCGGCGCCGGGCTGATGGCGGGGGCCGCCCTGCCCGCGATCGCGCCGACCTCGGCGGCAGCGGCCGCCGCGTCCGGCACGATCACCGACGTGAAGCACGTGGTGATCCTGATGCAGGAGAACCGCAGCTTCGACCACTACTTCGGCAGGCTGAAGGGTGTCCGCGGCTTCAGTGACCGCGCCGCAGGCAACATTCCCGGCGGCTGGGGCATGTTCAACCAGCCCAACTGGGGCGGCCGCCAGTACCCGTGGAAGCTCAGCTCCACCCCGGCGGTGGGCGGGGTCGACGGCGAGACCCTCGCCCAGTGCAACGGCGACCTCCCGCACAGCTGGACCTCGCAGCACGCGGCCTGGAACAAGGGCCGCCTGGACAACTTCGTCACCGGCGTCGGCAACACCCGCACCCTCGGGTACCTCGACCGCGGCGACATACCGTTCCACTACGGCCTCGCCGACAACTACACGATCTGCGACGCCTACTTCTGCTCCACCCTGAGCGCGACCGGCCCCAACCGCACCTTCCTGTGGAGCGGCAAGGTCGACGCGGGCAGCAAGGACGGCGGCGACGAGTCCGGGCTGACCTGGGAGACGTACGCCGAGGCCCTCCAGCGCGCCGGGATGAGCTGGAAGGTCTACCAGAACGCCCAGGACAACTACGGGGACAACGGGCTCGCCTACTTCAAGAAGTTCACGGACGCCGCCCCCGGCAACCCCCTGTGGGACCGGGGCATGGGCTCCGTCCCCAAGGTCACCGGCTCCACCCCCGACGACATCGCCGCCGCCATCCGCGCCGACGTCGTCGCCGGCACCCTCCCCCAGGTCTCCTGGGTCGTGGCGAACGAGGCCTTCTCCGAGCACCCGTACGCCCCGCCCGGCGACGGCGCGCACTTCGTGGACCTGGTCTACCGCGCGCTCTCGGCCAACCCGGAGGTCTTCGACTCCACCGTCCTCTTCCTCAACTACGACGAGAACGACGGGTTCTTCGACCACGTCCCGCCGCCGGTCGCCCCGCCCGGCACCGCGGGCGAGTACATCGACGGCGTCCCGATCGGGCTCGGCTTCCGCGTCCCGATGATCGTGATGTCCCCGTGGACCCGCGGCGGCTGGGTGAGCTCCGAGGTCTTCGACCACACCTCCGTACTGCGGTTCATGGAGAAGTGGACGGCCGCGCTCGGCACCCCCGCAAACTCTCCGAACATCAGCGCCTGGCGCCGCAAGGTCACCGGCGACCTGACGGGCGTCTTCGACTTCGCGCGCCCGGTCTACGGGGTTCCCGCCGGCCTGCCCTCCACGGCCAAGGTCATCGGCCAGGCGACCTGCGGCCCGCTCTCCAACCCGGTGCCGCAGGACAACGCGCAGCCGGTGCAGGAGGCCGGGACCCGGCCCGCGCGCGCCCTTCCGTACCAGGTCAACGGGAACCTGGACCGGTTCGAGTTCGGCTCGGGCGGCAAGATCCTGGCCTGGTTCTCGATGACCAACGCGGGCACCGAGGCGAAGCAGGCCGCGCACTTCTCGATCCACCCGCACCAGTACCGGGACACGGCCGCCTGGCAGTACACGGTGGACGCGGGCGCCACGTCGGCGGACTACTTCAACATCGGCACGGGCAGCGGCGCCGGCAAGTACGACATCTCGATGTACGGACCGAACCGCTTCCTGCGGCGCTTCATCGGCGACGCGTCGAAGGCGGGGAAGTCCATCGAGGTCGTGTCCCGCTTCGCGGTGGAGCCGGGCACCGGCAAGACGGCGCTCTACCTCAAGCTGACGAACGCCTCGGCCTCGCCGGTCACCTTCACGATCCGGGCGAACGCCTACCGCACGGACGGTCCGTGGACCTACACCGTGCCGGCGAACTCCTCGCGCGAGGACTACTTCAACGCCGTCGCCTACAACAACGGCTGGTACGACTTCACAGTCCTCGCCGACTCCGACGGCACCTGGTCGCGCCGCTACACGGGGCACATCGAGTCGGGCGCCCCGAGCATCTCGGGCTCCTAGCCGGCTCCGCTAGAGGACGTCCCCGTCGCGCCAGTCGAAGTACAGCGGCCCGGCGGTGGGATCGAGCAGCACCCCACCGCCGGGCGGCGCCCACACGTACGTCGACCCCTCCTCCTCGGGCAGCCGCTCGGGCCCGCCGGGTCCGAGCACCCCGATCTCCCCGCCCCACACCCGCCAGCCGCGGCCCGCGTACAGCCGGGCCCCGTCGGCGGAGGCGCTGAGCGCCCCGAGCACGTAGGCCCGCCCGACGATCCCCTCGGCCGCCTCCATCACCGCGCCGCCGAGCCCGCGCCCGCGCCGGTCGGCCCGTACGGCCACGGCCTCGACGTACCCGGTGCGCAGCGCCCGCCCCCGGTGCAGCACCCGGCGCTGCACGACGCTCCCGTGCGCGACGAGCTCGCCGCCCTCGTGCACCAGCACGTGCATCCCGCCGAGCGCGTGCTCGAAGTCCTCGTCCCCGAAGTCCCCCTCGAAGGCCCCGCCGAGCAGCTCCCGCACCCGCCGCAGCTCCTCCTCGGCCAGCTGCGAGGTGTGCCGCAGCGAGATCCCGTTCACGTCAGAGTCGCTCATGGCGCGACCGTACCAAGCGGGCTCCCCCACCACTCGTATCCGCTATGCGGACATGAAATATCGCCCACCGGCCGGATTGGGCCGACGCGGCTCTGGCGGTCTGGACCATTGGCTCGGCAGACTCGCCCCATGTCTCCCGATACCCAGCAGTGGACCCCGATCCACGGCCAGCCGTACCGTCCCGCCCCCTACCGCCCCGAGCGGATGCCGGCGCAGGAGTCCCTCGCGCGCGCCGCCGAGTTGCGGGAGCGGATGGACGGGCGCAGGACCGTACGCCACTTCTCCGCCGACCCGGTGCCCGAGCAGGTGGTCCGGGACGCCATCGCGTGCGCGGCGACCGCGCCGTCCGGGGCGCACCAGCAGCCGTGGACCTTCGTCCTCGTCAAGGACCCCGCCGTACGCGAGCAGATCCGCGCGGCCGCCGAGCAGGAGGAGCAGCTGTCCTACGACGGCCGCCTCGGCGACGAGTGGCTCGCGGCGCTGCGCCCCATCGGCACGGACGCCGTGAAGACGCACCTCACCGACGCCCCGGCCCTGATCGTGGTGTTCCAGCAGCGCTACTGGCTGGGCGAGGACGGCACGAAGCACAAGCACTACTACGTGGACGAGTCGGTCGGCATCGCGGTCGGCATGCTCCTGTCCGCGCTCCACCTCTCCGGCCTGGCCGCCCTGATCCACACCCCGAGCCCGATGCGCTTCCTCTCCCACGTCCTGAACCGCCCCGAGAACGAGAAGGCCTTCGCGGTCATCCCGGTCGGCTACCCGTCCCCCGACTGCGAGGTCCCGGACCTGGTCCGCAAGTCCCTGGACCAGGTCATCGTCGAGGTCTAGCCCCTGGCATCCGGCTCGGCGGGCGGCCCCTCCTCGGCGGCCCGCCCGCCGAGCGCTCCGGCGAGCCGCATCCCGATCCGGACCCGGTCCTCGGGTGTCCCCGCGTCCATGGCGGCCCGCACCTGCCGCAGGATGAGCCAGTCCCGCAGGACCTTGGTGATGCCGAGTACCGCAGCCGTCAGCACCGCCGCGGTCAGCATCCGTGGATCCTCGGCAGCTGCTTCACCAGCCCACAGGGGCCCTTCCGTACGACGAGTGCCGCTTCACCGAACGCCAGCCGACCGCCACCCCGGCCAGCGCTGTCCTGACCGGCGGTGAGCCCGCTGCGGCACAGCCGCCGGGTCAAGTCGTCCGCCTCGACGGAGCAGCACCATTCGATGGACAGCTCCCGGGCGTTGCGGGTGTAGGCATTCGCCCAGCCGTGGGCCGACCCCGCCGCGTTGACGAGACGAGGTCGCCGGATGAGCCGGCTGAGCAGACGGTCCCGGTCGGCTCCCGCATCCGTCGCCCCCACGGGCCCGTCGGTTTCCCACGGATGCAGGTGGTCCCGGTTGTGCCACCAGATGTGCTCAGCACAGGCAGGTTGGTCGAGATAGGAGGCCCACTCCGGATCCGGGTGGGCCAGGACGACCGAGGCATTTCGTAGGAGACTCCGCAGCCGTACCCGGCCGCCCTCCCGTACCGGCCTCAGACCGGGAACCCCGTATCGCAGCTGCCGGGCCAGGTCGACGCGGGGAAGGAGCACGGACAATACCCGGGTACCCATCTCCGGGTGCACCCAGAGTTCCACGCCCTCGGGACCCGGTACGGATCGGACCAGTCCGAGGACGGCTCCGTCGAGCTGATCGCCGCGCAGCCCGTTGGCGAGTACCACCAGCAGCTCCGCCTCCAGAGCCCTCTGATCGGCCCCTTCGGCGTCGGGCACGGGTTGCGAGCGGCTGATGAGGCCATCAGCGGCCCACCGCAGACAGGTGTGGTGCGGGAGCCCCGTCGCCTCACGGCAGACTGTGGCGACGCGGTGGCGGTTGTCGGTGCGCTTGGACATACGTCTCCCCGGACTCCGCCCCGGCACGGCAGCGTAGAGGTGTGCGTATCTCCGATTCGTGGAACCCACCCCGCACGGGAACTCGTGAGAGCCCTTCGCTCCCTCGGGAAGCCGGGCCCGAGTACTGGAGCGTGTCGCCGTACGCGACAACTCCGTTCAGGCTAGCACCAGTCGGCGTGCCGGGACATGGAAACCGCCCCCGCTCCGGACTTGGGGGTACCGGAGCGGGGGCGGGGTTCGGCGGGGCGGAGGTCAGCCCATGTGGGGGTAGCCGTACTCGGTCGGCGCGACCAGGGTCTCCTTGATGGAGCGGGTCGACGTCCAGCGCATCAGGTTCGACGCAGCGCCGGCCTTGTCGTTGGTGCCCGAGGCACGGCCGCCGCCGAAGGGCTGCTGGCCGACGACGGCGCCGGTCGACTTGTCGTTGATGTAGAAGTTGCCCGCGGCGAAGCGGAGCTTCTCCATCGCGTCGGCCGCCGCGTAGCGGTCCTGCGCGATGACGGCGCCGGTCAGGGCGTACGCCGAGACGGACTCCATCTGGGCGAGCATCGCGTCGAACTCGGCGTCCTCATAGACGTGGATCGCCAGGATCGGGCCGAAGTACTCGGTCGTGAAGACCTCGTTCTCCGGGTCGGTGCACGCGATGACGGTCGGGCGGACGAAGTAGCCCTCCGCGTCGTCGTAGGTGCCACCGGCGACGATCTCGCAGGTCGGGTCCGCGGCAGCGCGGTCGATCGCGGCCTTGTTCTTGGCGAAGGAGCGCTCGTCGATGACGGCGCCGATGAAGTTCGTCAGGTCGCGGACGTCACCCATGGTGATGCCGTCGACCTCGGCCGCGAAGGCCTCCTTGAAGCCGTCGTTCCAGATCGAGGCCGGGACGTAGGCGCGCGAGGACGCCGAGCACTTCTGGCCCTGGTACTCGAAGGAGCCGCGGGTCAGGGCGGTCTTCAGGATCGCGCGGTCCGCGGACGGGTGCGCGACGACGAAGTCCTTGCCGCCGGTCTCGCCGACCAGGCGCGGGTAGGACTTGTAGGTCTCGATGTTGGTGCCGACCGTCTTCCACAGGTACTGGAAGGTCTTGGTCGAACCGGTGAAGTGGATGCCCGCCAGCTCGGGGTGGGTCAGCGCCACGTCGGAGACGGCGATGCCGTCGCCCGTCACCAGGTTGATGACGCCCTTGGGCAGGCCGGCCGCCTCCAGCAGCTCCATCAGGAGGACCGCGGAGTGGGTCTGCGTCGGGGACGGCTTCCACACGACCACGTTGCCCATCAGGGCCGGGGCGGTCGGCAGGTTGCCCGCGATGGCCGTGAAGTTGAAGGGGGTGATCGCGTAGACGAAGCCCTCGAGGGGGCGGTGGTCGCTGCGGTTCCACACGCCGGCGGAGTTCGCGACCGGCTGCTCGGCCAGGATCTGGCGGGCGAAGTGGACGTTGAAGCGCCAGAAGTCGACGAGCTCGCACGGGGTGTCGATCTCGGCCTGCTGCGCGGTCTTCGACTGGCCCAGCATGGTGGACGCGGCCAGCTTCTCGCGCCACGGGCCGGACAGCAGCTCGGCGGCGCGCAGGATGATCGCGGCGCGGTCGTCGAAGGACATCGCGCGCCAGGCCGGGGCGGCGGCCAGGGCGGCGTCGACGGCCTCCTGGGCGTCGGCCTGCGTTGCGTTCGCGTAGGTGCCGATGACCGACTTGTGGTCGTGCGGCTGCACGACGTCGAAGCGCTCGCCGCCGCCCATCCGCTTGACGCCGTTGATCGTCATCGGGAGCTCGATCGGGTTCTCGGACAGCTGCTTCAGCTGCGTCTCGAGGCGCGCGCGCTCCGGGGTGCCGGGGGCGTACGAGTGGACCGGCTCGTTGACCGGCACGGGGACCTGGGTTACAGCGTCCATGATGCGGGGTGCTCCTTGAGCTAGTGGGAGGGCCTAGTTCTTGGTGATCATCGAGCGGAGGAAGAAGAGCAGGTTGGCCGGCTTCTCCGCGAGGCGCCGCATGAAGTAGCCGTACCAGTCGGTCCCGTACGCCGTGTAGACGCGCATCCGGTGGCCCTCGGCGGCCAGCCGCAGGTGCTCCTCGCCGCGGATGCCGTACAGCATCTGGAACTCGTACTCGTCGAGCTTGCGGCCCGCCTGGCGGGCGAGCTCCTGGCCGATGGCGATCAGGCGCGGGTCGTGGGACCCGATCATCGGGTAGCCCTCGCCCTCCATCAGGATCTTCAGGATGCGGACGTACGCCTTGTCGATCTCGGCCTTGTCCAGGTACGCGACCTCGGCGGGCTCCTTGTAGGCGCCCTTCACGATGCGTACGCGGCTGCCGGCCGCGGCCAGCCGGCGGGCGTCGGCCTCGGTGCGGAACAGGTACGCCTGGATCACGCAGCCGGTCTGCGGGAAGTCGCGGCGCAGCTCCTCGTGGATGGCGAACATCGAATCGAGGGTGGTGTGGTCCTCGGCGTCCAGGGTCACGGTGGTGCCGATGGCGGCGGCGGCCTCGACGACCGGGCGGACGTTGGCGAGGGCGAGCTCGTGGCCGCCTTCCAGCGCCTGGCCGAACATGGAGAGCTTCACCGACATCTCGACGGTCTCGCCGAGGCCCAGGGGTGCGAGCTGCTCGACGAGCTCCAGGTACGCGTCACGCGCGGCGTGGGACTGCTCCACGGTGGTGATGTCCTCGCCGACGACGTCGAGGGTCACCTCCAGGCCCTTGCCCGTCAGGTCCTCGACGATCGGGATGACCTGGTCGACCGTCTCACCGGGGATGAACCGGTTCACCACGGGCTTGGTCACCGGGGCGGCAGAGACGATTCGGCGCATCTTGTCGCTGCGCGAGGCGGCGAGGATCGCGGGACCCAGCACGGGGTACCTCCAACGGGGGCGGGCAGAAGCAGACATTCAGCCCGCGCCGGGACGACGGAGGCCATAAGGAAAACGCAAGTGAAACCACCGTGAAACCTAGGGATCTCCCCGATCCTCTGCCATCGACAGCTGTCACGCATCCGTGGCCCGGATCTCATACATCTGTCTGAAGAGCCGGTGCGGGGGTGGGAGAATGTGCGCGTGAAAGGCGATTACCAGGACCTGGTGGACGAGATTTCGGCGCTGCTCGGCGCTCCGGCGACGCTGGAGAACCGGGACTTCCGCCTCATCGCCTTCGGCGCGCACGACAGCGATGACGATCTGGCGATGGACCCGGTACGGACCCGCTCGATCCTGACCCGCCAGTCGACGGCGGCCGTCCGGTCCTGGTTCGAGGGCTTCGGCATCGCCCGCGCCACCGGCCCGGTCAGGATCCCGGCCGCCCCGGAAGCCGGGGTCTTCCGGGGGCGGATCTGCCTGCCGGTGCGCTACCGCGGGATCGTCCAGGGCTACGTATGGCTCCTCGACCAGGAACCCGGTCCCGACGCGGGGTCGCTGGCCGCCGCCATGGAGGTGGCCCAGCGGATCGGGCTGCTGCTCGCGGAGGAGGCCAGGGCGGGGGCCGACCTGTCCCGGGAGTTCCTCGCGGTGCTCACGGCCGGACGCGGCTGGCAGCAGGACATGGCGGTGGCCGCGCTACGGGTGGCACTCGGTCCGGGCGGCGACGGACCGCACGCCGCGGTCTGCGTGAGCCCCTGGTCCGGCGAGGCCCCGGCTTCGGTCCCGGGAGCGGCGGCCGTCTGCGTGGTGCCGTGGCGGGGGGCCGGCAACCAGGAGCCCCCGGCGGGCGGCGGCCCGGCGGGGCATTCCCTCGCGGTCCTGATCCGGCTGCGCGGCGCGGACCCGCTGGCTCCGGCGCTCACGGCGATCTCCCGCCTGATGCCCCGCGGGGCCGGCGGGGCCGGCACCGGTGCCAACACCGGCACCGGCCCTGGCGCCAACACCGGCACCGCCGCGCCGAAGGCCACCCCGAAGGCCGCCGCCCCCGACGCGGCCACCGGAGTGACCGCCGGGGTGTCCGACCCCGTACGGGCGCTCACCGGACTGCCCGCCGCCTGGCAGCAGGCCACCGCCGCCGCCCGGGCCGCGGCGGCCGGGCCGCGGCTCGGACCGGTCGCGCAGTGGTCCGCGATCGGCCCGTACCGGATGCTGGCCTCCGTGGCCGAGGAGGCCCTGGACGACCCGGTCGCCCGTACCCTGCGCGGTCCGGCCAATCCCGAACTGGCCCGGACGGCCGAGGTGTTCCTGGACTGCGCCGGCCAGGCGGGCCGCGCGGCGGCGGCCCTGGGGATCCACCGCCAGACCCTGTACTACCGGCTGTCCCGGGTGGAGCAGCTGACCGGGCTCGACCTGGACGAGGGCGAGGACCGCCTGCTCCTGCACATGGCCCTCAAGGCCGCCCGCCTGCACGGCTGACGTACGCGACGTCAGGCCGGACCGGCCTTCGCCGCCGTCATCGCCGCCACCGCGCGCCGCATTCCCTCCGTCAGTTCCGCCGGGGTGGCGGCCGACTCGGGGTCGAAGAGCCACTGGAGCATGAACCCGTTCAGCAGGGCCTGGTAGAAGGTGCCGGAGGTCCGCACGTCCTCCTCCGTCAGGTCCTCCTCGGGCACGCCGGTGAACATGGAGACCAGTCCCTTGCGCCCCTCCCCCTGCGAGGCGGCGAGCAGCGCCCGCAGTTCGGGCAGCCGTTCGCGGTCCCGGGTCACCGCGACCTCCATGCTGGCCGCCCAGATCGGGCCGGACTTCTCGTGCCCGTCGTGCACCCCGTCCCAGACCGAGCGGAAGCGTTCCAGCGAGCCGCCCTCTCCCTTCACCGCACCCGTGAACCGGTCGCCCCACTCCTGGACGACGGCGATGAACGCCTCCGTCATGAGGGCGTCCTTGGAGCCGTAGTGGTAGCCGATCGAGGCCAGGTTCGCACCCGAGGCCTTGACGATGTCGCGGGCGGTCGTGCCCACGAAACCCTTCTCGACCAGGCACTTCTTCGCACCTTCGAGCAGATCTTCGCGATGTCCCATGCCTTCACGGTAGCCAAGACACCCGTCCTACACAAACGTCCTACACAAATGTTCTATACGGCCGTACTAGACAGACGTTTATGACGCTTGTACATTGCTGCTCATGACGAACCCCCAGAACCCCGCAGCACGTCTCGCTGGTCGCCGGGAATGGACCGCGTTCACCGTTCTCGTGCTCCCGCTGCTCCTGGTGTCGATGGACGTCTCCGTCCTCTACTTCGCCATCCCGGCCATCACCCGGGAGCTGGACCCCAGCGCCACCCAGCAGCTCTGGATCTTCGACAGCTACGCCTTCGCCCTCGCGGGCCTGCTCATCACGATGGGCTCGCTGGGCGACCGGATCGGCCGCCGCAAGCTGCTGCTGGCCGGTGCGGCCGCCTTCGGACTCGCCTCCGTCGCCGCCGCCTACGCCTCCAGCGCCGAGATGCTCATCGCGGCCCGGGTCCTGCTCGGAATCGGCGGCGCGACCCTGATGCCGTCCACGCTCGCCCTCGTCCGCAACCTCTTCCAGGACGACAAGCAGCGCGGCAAGGCCATCGCGATCTGGTCCGGCGCCATGACCGGCGGCATCGCCCTCGGCTCCGTGCTCAGCGGGGTGATGCTGAACCACTTCTGGTGGGGCTCCGTCTTCCTGATCAACGTGCCCGCGATGCTGCTCCTGCTGGTCCTGGTCCCCGTGCTGGTCCCCGAGTTCAAGGACCCGGCGCCCGGCCGCTTCGACCTGCTGAGCGTGCCGCTGTCGATGGCCGCCGTGCTGCCGGTGGTCTACGGGCTCAAGGAGATCGCCGCCGAGGGCTTCACCCCGCTCCACGCCGGCTGCCTCGCCGCCGGCCTGGCCTTCGGGTGGCTCTTCGTCCGCCGCCAGCGCACCCGTGACGACGCCATGGTCTCCCGGGCCCTCTTCCGGGAGCGCGGCTTCGGCGCCGGCATCGGCCTGAACACCATCGCCGCCTTCGCCATGATGGGCTCGGCCTACTTCAACACCCAGTACCTGCAGTCGGTGCTCGGCATGGGCACCCTGGAAGCCGCCCTCTGGAGCCTCGCCCCCTCGGTCTTCATCGGCGCCGCCGCCCCCGTCAGCGCGGTCCTGGCCCAGAAGACCGACCGGGCCTACGTCATCTCGGGCGGCTTCGTCCTCGCCGCCGCCGGGTTCGTCCTGATCAGCCTGGTGGACACCGACGCGCTGTGGCTGCTGCTGACCGGAGCCGGGGTCCTGGCCTGCGGCATCGTCACCGTGCTGTCCCTGGTCTCCGACATGGCCCTCGGCTCCGCCCCCGCCGAGAAGGCCGGCTCGGCCGCCTCCTTGCTGGAGACGGGCCAGGAGTTCGGCGGGGCTCTCGGGATGGCCCTCCTGGGCAGCCTGGGCACGGCCGTCTACCGTTCCGACCTGGCCGGCTCCGAGCCCGCCGTCCGGGAGACCCTCGGCGGGGCCGTGGCCACCGCTCAGGGGCTCGGCGGCGCGGCCGGCGGGCAGGTCCTGACGGCGGCCCGGGAGGCCTTCGTGCACGGGATGCAGTACGCGGCCTGGGGCGGTACGGTCCTGCTGCTCGCGGCGGCGGTACTCGCCGCGGCCCTGCTCCGGGGCCGCGGAGCGCAAGCCCAGGCCCCGGCTTCGGCGGAGCCGGCTCCGGCCGTCGAAGCGCTCGCGCACTGAGCCTCGTAGCGGAGCAGGACACACGAAAGGGCCCGGGGTCTCCCCCGGGCCCTTCGCGTCTGTCTGCTGCCGCAGCGTCAGCCGAGGCTGACCGTACGGGCCGAGACGGCGCCGATCTCGGTGGCGATGTCCGCGAGGACGTTCACCGGGGCCTCGGCGTCGACGGTGAGGACCGCGAGGGCCTCGCCGCCCTCTTCGGCGCGGGCGACCTGCATGCCCGCGATGTTGAGGCCGGCCTCGCCGAGGATGCGGCCGACGGCGCCGACCACGCCCGGGCGGTCGGCGTAGCGCAGGACGACCATGTGGTCGGCGAGCGCCAGGTCCACGTCGTACTCGCCGATGCCGACGATCTTCTGAAGGTGCTTCGGGCCCACGAGCGTGCCGGAGACCGACACCTCCTGGCCGTCCGACAGGGTGCCGCGGACGGTCACCACGTTGCGGTGGTCCGGGGACTCCGAGGAGGTGGTCAGGCGGACCTCGACCCCGCGCTCCTGCGCGAACAGCGGGGCGTTGACGTAGGAGACCGTCTCGTCGACGACGTCCTCGAAGACACCCTTGAGCGCGGAGAGTTCGAGCACCTTGACGTCGTGCTGGGTGATCTCGCCGCAGACCTCGACGTCGAGGCGGACCGCGACCTCGCCCGCGAGGGCGGTGAAGATGCGGCCGAGCTTCTCGGCGAGGGGCAGGCCGGGACGGACGTCCTCGGCGATGACGCCGCCCTGGACGTTGACCGCGTCGGGCACGAGCTCACCGGCGAGCGCGAGGCGCACCGACTTGGCGACCGAGACACCGGCCTTCTCCTGGGCCTCGTCCGTGGACGCGCCGAGGTGCGGGGTGCAGACGACCTGGTCGAGCTCGAACAGCGGGGAGTCCGTGCAGGGCTCCTTCGCGTACACGTCGAGGCCGGCGCCGGCGACGCGGCCTTCCTTGATGGCCGAGTACAGCGCGGCCTCGTCCACGATCCCGCCGCGGGCGGCGTTGACGATGCGGACGGACGGCTTGACCTTGTGCAGGGCCTCGTCCCCGATGAGACCGAGGGTCTCGGGGGTCTTGGGCAGGTGCACGGTGATGAAGTCGGCGACTTCGAGCAGCTCGTCGAGCGTCAGCATCTTGACGCCCATCTGGGCGGCGCGCGCGGGCTGCACGTAGGGGTCGTACGCGACGATCTTCATGCCGAAGGCCGACATGCGCTGGGCGACCAGGACGCCGATGCGGCCGAGGCCGACGACACCGAGGGTCTTCTCGCTGAGCTCGACGCCCGTGTACTTGTTCCGCTTCCACTCGCCGTTCTTCAGCGCGGTGTTGGCCTGCGGAATGTTGCGGGCCGTCGCGACGAGGAGGCCACAGGCCAGTTCGGCGGCGGTGACGATGTTCGAGGTCGGAGCGTTCACGACCATCACGCCGGCCTTGGTGGCGGACGAGACGTCGACGTTGTCCAGACCGACGCCGGCGCGGGCGACGACCCTCAGCTTCTTGGCGGCGGCGATGGCCTCGGCGTCGACCTTGGTCGCGGAGCGGACCAGGATCGCGTCGACGTCCACGATCGCGGGCAGCAGCTCCGCGCGGTCGGCACCGTTGCAGTGCCGGATCTCGAAGTCCGGGCCGAGCGCCTCGACAGTGGCGGGCGACAGCTCTTCGGCAATGAGTACGACAGGTTTCGAGCTCACGTGGGTCATCCTCACAAGTCCAGTGCGGACGGCCGTCCCGACGGCCGCAGGCGGTGGAGGGGGTAGCCGCGTGGAAGACGCACGACACTGTGGGCCTGACGCGTTGTGTTGAGCAGTGTAGTGGCGGATCCGGGAGGGAATTCCGCCTGTACGGAAGGATCACCCGCACGAGATTGGCCGGGGTGGACAAGCGGGCCTCCGTGAGGCCCGCGGTACGGGTGCCCGAGCCCGTGTGCCGCGGGGCCGGGACGCATCGTCCCTGTCT
>NZ_JBHXKA010000153.1:0-18230 GCF_042722885.1 Streptomyces sp. NPDC058401 | reverse complement strand
CCCGCCGCGCCCACCCGGGGGCCCCGCTGGGGGGCCCGCCCCCCCCGGGCCCGCCCCGCCCCTGCGGCGTTATGCCGCCCAGTGCGCCAGCGCGTCGAAGTCGGCCCGGACCAGCCCGATCCGCTCGTCGATCCGCAGCAGCAGTGCGTGTGCGGGGTGGAGCTGGTCCACGTACGCGCGGTCCATGTCCCTGATGTCGTCGTCGATCCAGGCGAAGGGCCGCCCGCCCGCGTACTCCAGGATGTACTGGGTCTTCCAGAACGTCCCGCGCGGTGCGCGCCCGTGCATCTGGGGCCAGTCGATCCAGGGCAGCTCGGGCAGGCCCAGGTGCGGGCCTATCCACTCGTTCGCCTCGCCCTTCCACGTGGTCGCCCAGACGAGCTCGTACGCCTCCGCGAGCGCGAGCAGCTCCGCCCCGTGGTCCGGATTCAGCCAGACCCGCAGGGGCTTCGCGCTCTCGGCGGCGGTCCAGCCCGTCGGGCGCATCCGGTGGGTGCGGTAGCCCTCGGGGCGCCGCTGGGGCTTGGCCGCGTAGGGGTTCAGCGGGCCGTCGACGTCGATCAGCAGCAGGGGCTTCGGATTCATTTCGGCAGGATTCCTTCCGGTGCCCGAAGGGGCACCTCATTTGTTTGATGAGACGGCTCGATGAGACGTCAACGTCTCATTCGGGTTATGCTTGTCTCATGGCTATGGATCGTGACCAGGTGCTCCGCGCCGCCGCCGCGCTGCTCTCCCGCAAGTCGACCGCCACGATGGACGAGGTCGCGAGGGCCGCCGGCATCGGCCGCGCGACCCTCCACCGGCACTTCGCCGGGCGCGACGCCCTCGTACGGGCGCTCGAAGAGCTCGGCATCCGGGAGTTCGAGGTGGCCTTCGACAACGCCCGGCTCGACGAGGACACGGCGATCGACGCGCTCCGCAGGCTCGTCGCCGAATCGGAGCCCAACGCCGAGCTGCTGGCCTTCCTCGTCACCGAGAACCAGCTCTTCGAGGGAGACCAGGTCAACGAGGGCTGGGCCCGCCTCGACGCCCGCGTCGGTGCCCTCTTCCGGCGCGGCCAGCAGGAGGGCGACATCCGGATCGACCTGAGCTCCGCCTGGCTCACCGAGGCCCTTTACAGCCTCATCGGCGCCTGCGCCTGGGCCGTCATGGACGGCCGGGTCGCGGCCAAGGACTTTCAGTACATGATCACCGAGTTGCTGCTCGGTGGCGCACGACGGAGTGTGGAGAAATGAGCCGTACCGAACAGCTGACCCGGACGCAGGGGGCGGAGGGCCGCCGGCGCGGGCGCTGGCTCGCCCTCTCCGTGCTCGTGCTGGCCGTCCTGCTGGTCGCCGTCGACGCCACCGTACTCGGCCTCGCCACGCCCGCCCTCAGCGAGGACCTGAAGCCCTCGGGCACCCAGCTCCTGTGGATCGGCGACATCTACTCCTTCGTCATCGCCGGCCTGCTCGTCTCCATGGGCTCCCTCGGCGACCGGATCGGCCGCAAGAAGCTCCTCCTCGTCGGCGCGACCGCCTTCGGCGCCGTCTCGGTCCTCAACGCCTACGCCACCAGCCCCGAGATGATGATCGTCGCCCGGGCCCTGCTCGGCGTGGCCGGCGCCACCCTGATGCCCTCGACCCTCGCGCTGATCCGCAACATCTTCCACGACCCCAAGGAGCGCAGCCTCGCCATCGGCATCTGGGGCGCCACCGCCTCGGCCGGCGCGGCCGTCGGCCCGGTGGTCGGCGGAGCCCTGCTCCAGCACTTCTGGTGGGGCTCGGTCTTCCTCATCAACCTCCCCGTGATGATCGTCCTGGTCATCGTCGGCATCAAGCTGCTGCCCGAGTCCAAGAACCCGGTCGCCGGCCCCTGGGACCTGTTCAGCGTCGGGCTCTCCCTCGTCGGCATCATCGGCGTGGTCTACGCCGTCAAGCAGGTCGCCACCCACGGCCTCGGCTGGGAGGTCTGGGCGGCCGCCGCCATCGGAGCGGGCGCGCTCTACACCTTCGTACGGCGCCAGTTCACGCTGCCGTCCCCGCTCCTCGACATGCGGCTCTTCCGGCACCGCGGGTTCTCCGGCGCGGTCCTCGCCGACCTGCTCACCGTCTTCGGCCTGTCCGGACTGGTCTTCTTCCTCTCCCAGTTCCTCCAGCTCGTCCAGGGCCGCGAGCCGCTGGAAGCGGGCCTGGCCGAACTGCCCGCCGCCGTCGGCGCCGTGGTCACCGGCCTGGTCGCGGGCAGGTACGCCCGCAAGTACGGGGTACGGGTCATCGTCACCGGAGGCCTCGCCGCCATCGGCATCGCGCTGGCCGCACTGACCGTGATCCACAAGGAGACCGGCTACCCGCTGCTCGGCGCCGCCCTGCTCATCGTCGGCCTCGGCGCCGGCTTCTCCTTCACGGTCACCGCCGACGTGATCCTCTCCAGCGTCCCCAAGGAGCAGGCCGGTTCCGCCTCGGCCGTCTCCGAGACCGCCTACGAACTGGGCGCCGCCCTCGGCATCGCCCTGCTCGGCTCGGTCGTCACCGGCGTCTACCAGAGCTTCACCGCCCCGGCCTCCGTCTCCGGCCCCGTCGCCGACGCCGCCCACGAATCGCTCGGCGGCGCCGTCGAAGCGGCCAAGTCACTGGACCCGCAGACCGCCCAGCAGATGGTCGGCGCCGCCCAGGAGGCCTTCGTGGACGGCCTGCGACTGGCCTCCGGCGTCGGCGCGGCCGTCCTGCTGGCCACCGCGGTGGCCGCCTGGTTCCTCCTCAAGGGGCAGGAGCTCCAGGACGGCATCGAGCACTGACGCTGCGCCAGGGAGTGGTGTTCCGCACGGAGTTGACAGTCCGCCGACGTGCGGGACACCATCCCGGCGATGGAGATCAACGACTTGACCCCGGCGGAGCGCCGCGTATGGGACGCCTTTCCCCTCGGGGAGCGCGTCGACTTCTGCGAGGGCCCCGACGAGGACGCCTCCGAGGGCGTCGGCTGGGGCCCGGAGCGGACCGTACGCGCCGAGGTGCTCACCGCCCTGCTGCTGAACGGCAGTTCCGCCGCCGGCCAGGTCGCGGGCCTCAACGTCCGGGGCGTGCGGATCACCGGCAAGCTCAACCTCAAGTACGCCGTCGTCGACCACGCGATCCGGCTGCGCGGCTGCTGGTTCGAGCGCAAGCCGCTGATCTACGGGGCCAAGTTGCGGGCCCTGGTCCTGTCGGACTCCGCGCTGCCCGGACTGACCGGAGCCACCGTCGCCGTCGACGTCGTGCTGCGGCTCTCCTGCTGCCGCATCACCGGGCCGGTGCGGCTCGCCGGCGCCCGGATAGCCGGCGGGCTCTTCCTCACCCGGGCCGTCATCGGCACGCCAGGCGCGGACGAGTCCGAGGAGCCCCCGCTCCAGTTCAACCACGCCGACATCGGCACCGACGTCATCGCCCCGGGACTCACCGTCCACGGCCAGACCCGCATCAACGGCGCCACCGTCGGCGGCCAGATCAACCTCGACGACGCCCGGCTCCTCGCCCCCGGCGGCACCGCCCTGCACGCCGAGACCCTGACCGTCGGCACCGACCTGCGCGCCATGCGGCTGGAGGCCCGCGGCCGGGTCAACCTGAGCGGCTCCCGGATACCCGGCCAGCTCAACCTCGCCTACGCCCGACTCGTCAACCCCGGCGGCGTCGCCCTGCGCGTCTCCAGCTGCCTCGCCGGCGAGGTGTGGCTGCGCTCCTGCCCGACCGTCCAGGGCGCCGTGAACCTGCGCCGCTCCACCTTCGACCTGCTGCACGTCCCGCCCGCGACCTGGCCCGCGCAGATCCGGATCGACGGGCTGACGTACCGCACGCTCGCCCCGCACCTGCCCGCCGAACAGCGACTGCCCGCCCTGGAGCGCGAGGAGTCCGGCTACCTCCCCTACGCCTACGAGCAACTGGCCACGGCCTACCGCACGGTCGGCGACGAGGCGGGTGCCCGGACCGTGCAGCTCGCCAAGCTGCGCCGGCACCGCCGCACCCTGCCCCGGCACGCGCGCGTGTGGGGGCTGCTCCAGGACGCCACCGTGGGCTACGGCTTCCGGCCGCTGCGCGCCGCGGGCTGGCTGCTGGCGCTGCTGCTCACGGGGACGCTCGCGTACTGGTTCCACCACCCCCGGGAGCTGAAGGCGGGGGAGTCGCCGGAATTCAATCCGGTCTTCTACACGATCGACCTGATGCTGCCGATCATCGGCTTCGGCCAGGAAGAGGCCTTCGCGCCGGACGGCTGGTACCAGTGGCTGTCGTACCTGCTGATCGTGACCGGCTGGGTCCTCGCCACGACGACCGCGGCGGGCGTCAGCCGGTCACTGCAACGGCAGTAGGAGAGCTACGCGGCCTTCGCCTTGGTCGCGTACATGTCCACGTACTCCTGGCCGGAGAGCCGCATGACCTCGGCCATCACCGAGTCGGTGACGGCGCGCAGCACGTAGCGGTCGCGGTCCATGCCCTCGTAGCGGGAGAACTCCATCGGCTCGCCGAACCGGACGGTGACCCGGCCCGGGCGCGGCATTCCGGCGCCGCCGGGCTGCAGCTTGTCGGTGCCGATCATCGCGAAGGGGACGACGGGCGCGCCGGTCATCAGGGTCAGCCGGGCGATGCCGGTGCGGCCGCGGTAGAGGCGGCCGTCGGGGGAGCGGGTGCCCTCGGGGTAGATGCCGAAGATCTTGCCCTCTTCGAGGATGCGGCGGCCGGTCATCAGGGCGGCGACGCCGCCGTTGGCCCCGTCGCGGTCCACGGGGATCATGCCGGCGCCGGTGAAGAACCAGGCCATGGCGCGGCCCTTGATGCCCTTGCCGGTCACGTACTCGTCCTTGCCGATGAAGTGGACCGTGCGGTCGCACACCAGCGGCAGGATCATCGAGTCGATGAAGGTGAGGTGGTTGCCCGCGAGGATCACCGGCCCGGTGCCCGGAATGTTCTCGATGCCCTCGACACGGGTGCGGAACATCAGGCGCATGACGGGTCCGACAGTGGCTTTGATCAGGCGCGTACGGAACAACGTGGGCCCTCCGGCATCGAAAAGCTAGGGTTCTCGCACCCACCACGCGGCGGTAGTGCAGGTGAGGACGATACTCGCGGGTCCGGTCTGATCGCACATCGGGTTCACGAGGTGGATACGCAGTGTTGACGCGCGTTTCCGCCGTGTTCCGCCCGCGCACCCCCGCACGCCACCGCCGGTTGCCTACCATCGGCACGCGGATTCGGGCCGCAGGCCCCGGAGATCCCGGGACGCCCGGCCCTTGTCCGAGGGGGAGTGGCACTCATGACGCAGGGTGGGGCAGCGCGGCGCACGGTACTGGGCGCGGCCGTCGTGGCGGCGGGCGGAGCCTTCGGTGGACTCGCGGCGGGCGCCGGTCCGGCGGCAGCCGCGGAGAGCGGCCACGGGGGAGGGCAGGGAGCAGGGCAGGGCGGCGGTTACCGGGACCTGCCGGTGCCGACGGTCATCGGACACCGGGGAGCCAGCGGCTACCGGCCCGAGCACACGCTCGGGTCCTACCAGCTCGCGCTGGACCTCGGCGCCGACGTCGTCGAACAGGACCTCGTGCCCACCAGGGACGGCCACCTGGTGTGCCGCCACGAGAACGAGATCGGCGGCACGACCGACGTCGCCGACCACCCCGGGTTCGCCTCCCGCAAGACCACCAAGACGGTCGACGGGGTCGCGGTCACCGGCTGGTTCACCGAGGACTTCACCCTCGCCGAGCTCAAGACCCTGCGCGCGAAGGAACGCATCCCCGCCCTCCGGCAGCGCAACACCCTCTACGACGGCCGCTGGGACGTCCCCACCTTCGAAGAGGTGCTCCGCTGGGCCGACCGCGAGGGCCGGCGGCGCGGCAAGCGCGTGTGGCTGCACGTGGAGACCAAGCACCCCAGCTACTTCCGCGGCCTCGGCCTCGCCCTGGAGGAGCCCCTCGCCAGGCTGCTGCGCCGCTACGGCCGCGACGGCCGGGGCGCGCCGCTCTTCCTGCAGTCCTTCGAACCCTCCAGCATCCAGCGGCTCTCCCGGCTGGTGTCCGCCCCGCGCGTGGTGCTCCTCTCGGCGGCGGGCACCCGCCCGTGGGACTTCGAGCTGGCCAAGGACCCCCGGACGGTCGCCGATCTGGTGAAGCCCGAGGGGCTCCGGTGGATCGCCGGCTTCGCCCAGGGCATCGGCCCGACCATGGACCTGATCCTGCCGCGCGACGCCGCCGGCAAGCTCGGCGCCCCGACCACCCTGGTCGCGGACGCCCACGCACAGGGGTTGATCCTGCACCCCTACACCGCGCGCAACGAGAACAGCTTCCTGCCGGCCGAGTTCCGCAAGGGCACCGACCCGACGGCCTACGGGGACGCCTTCGGCGCCTTCAAGGCCTACTTCGACCAGGGCATCGACGGGATCTTCACCGACCAGCCCGACACCGGCCTGCTCGCGGCGGAGGCCTTCCGCCCCGGCCGCGGCGCCAAGGCCTAGGCGTCAGCGCCTCAGGCGTCAACACCTGACCGGAGCTTCTCGTACGAGTGGGCCGTGCCCGGCGGGGAAACCGCCCGGCACGGCCTTCGCGTCCCGCCCGGCATGGACCTGCTGAAGGCTGATCTCCCCGACCTGTTCGAAACGCTCCGCCCGCTGCTCTCCGCGGAAGCCGCCGCCGAGACCGCCGGCACCGGGGTGGACGCCGCCGACGTGGAACAAGCCGTCTGGGTCAGGCTGCTGGAGCACCGCCGCATCCCCGCCGAACCCGCCGACTGGCTGCGCCGGGCGGTGCGCGGGGAGGCCCGCCGGGCGCGCCGCCGGGCCCGGCGCGAAGTCCCGTATGACCGGCAGTCCGTGCACGGCGGGCCCGGCGCGGGCACCCGTAGCAGCACGGGCGCGGAACCGGAAGACGCCCTCCTGCACGGCGAGGCGAACCGGGCCCTCCGATCGGCGGTCGCCCGATTGCCCGGAAGGTGTCCGGAGCTCATGAGGGCACTTCTGTCGCCCAGGGACCTCACTTACCGTGAAATCGCAGGAGAGTTGGGTATCTCACAAGGAAGTTTGGGGCCCGTCCGTTCCCGTTGCCTGGGATGTCTGCGCAGAATGCTGGCCGTAGAGGTTGCGGCTCCCGCCCTGCGGGGAATGGAGCGGTAGACCAGAAGGCCACCAGGTGAGCGGGAGGCATGCGCACATGGGCATGAGCGTGACCATTTCGGCGGCAACTGCCGAGGATGCCGAGCAGATCATCAAACTGCAGTATCTGGCGTTCCAGAGCGAGGCCGAGCTGTACGGCAACTACCGCATCCAGCCGCTCACCCAGTCCCTGGACTCCCTCAAGGCCGAACTGGCCTCGGACACCGTGCTGGTGGCCCGGCTCGGCGAGGAGATCGTCGGCGCCGTGCGCGGCACCGTCGACGAGGAGGGCACCGGCAAGATCGCCAAGCTCTGCGTGCACCCGCGGCTCCAGGGCCACGGCCTCGGCGCCCGGCTGCTGGGCGCGGTCGAGGCGGCCCTGTCCGGCAACGACGCGACCACCCGCTTCCGGCTGTTCACCGGCCACAAGAGCGAGTCGAACCTGCGGCTCTACCGCAAGGCCGGCTACACCCAGGTCGGCGGGCGCACCGCGTCCGACGGCGTCCGCCTGGTGATCCTGGAGAAGGAGGCCAAGGAGGCCACCGACTTCGCGGTCAGCGCCTGAGGCCCAACGCCCGAGCCCCGGCGCCTAGCGCTTGGCCCTGAGCCAGAGCATCCCGGTGATCGGCAGGATCACCGGGATGAACAGGTAGCCCATCCCGAAGTCCGACCACACGGTCGCGTCGGGGAAGGCCTCGGGCCGCACCAGGGTCCAGGTGCCCACGACGAGTACGCCGGCCAGCTCGGCGGCGCAGCAGATCCGCGCCGCCTTGCGGGCCGTCTCCCCGCCGCGCACGAGCGAGTACGTGATGAAGGCGTAGACCAGCGCGGCCACGGCCGACAGCGAGTACGCGAGCGGCGCCCGGTCGAACTCGGTGGAGATCTGGTAGATCGAGCGCGAGACCGCGCCGACGGTGATCACTCCGTAGAACCAGACCAGCAGCACGCCGGGCCCGGTCACCAGTCGCTTGCGCCCGGCCGGCGGGGTGGCGGCGGCCGTGGCGTCCGTGTCGGTATCAGGCACCGGTGTTTCCCCAGATGTCGTAGAGCCGTACTTCGAGGACGGCGAGGACGACCGCTCCCGCGGCCACCGTCACCGAGCCCCATTTGGTCCGCTCGCTCAGCGAGAGCAGCCCCGCCGCCGGGATGGTCGCGAAGGCGCCCACCAGGTAGGCCAGGAAGAGCACCGTGCCCTGGCCGGGCTTCTCGCCGCGGGCGAGCTGGACCAGGCCGATCACCAGCTGGGCCAGGACCAGGACGGTCACCACGGCCATGCCGATGAAGTGCCAGTCCTTGGTCGGCTGGTCCCGCCAGGCGGCGAAACCGCACCAGGCGGCGAGGGCGAGTGCGGCCACGCCGATGGCGACCGTCAGGGCGTCGAGCATGCAGCGAGGGTATTACGGGCCGAAAGACCCGATGCGCTCACCCCTGCCCCCGGGCTTTCCTGGAAGGTATGAACCTGCTGCACGGGAAGCTCGGCCCGCAATTCGACGCGCTGCTGTTCGACAACGACGGCACGCTCATCTCCTCGATGGAGTCGGTGCACCGCTGCTGGACCCGCTGGGCCCGGGAGTACGGCATCACCGAGGAGGACTTCGCCGCGGTGGAACTCCACGGCCGCCCGGCCGCGGAGATCATCGCCGACCTCCTGCCCGAGGACGTACGGGCCGGGGCGCTCGCCCGGATCGAGGTGCTGGAGACCGAGGACGTGGCGGGCGGCGTGGTCCTGCTCCCCGGTACCAAGGAGCTGCTCTCCGCCCTCCCCGCCGGCCGCTGGGCCGTGGTCACCTCCGCGACCCGTCCGCTGGCCGAGGCCCGGCTGCGGGAGGTCGGGATCGACTACCCGGAGATGGTGGCCGCCGACGACATCACCCGCGGCAAGCCCGACCCGGAGCCCTTCCTGCTGGCGGCCGCCCGGCTCGGGGTGGACCCGGCCCGCTGCGCGGTCTTCGAGGACGCCCCCGCCGGCCTGGCCGCGGGCCGTGCCGCGGGGATGACCACCGTGGCCTTGACCACAACGCACCCGGCCTCCGAACTCGACGCGGACGTGGTCGTCAGGGACCTCTCGGCCGTGTCCGTACTGGTCGGAGCCGATGGACTGACCATCGAGACAGATGATCGGTCCTGACCACACCTGTCCGGTATGCGGCCGAAATCCGTCCGCTATTCGGACACCTTTGATCGGTGACGGGGAACGTCTGGTTTACTGGGGCCCATGACCACGACGAGCAGCCGCACCCTTGCGACCGAGGCGACGATGACGCCCGGTGCTCGTTGTATGTGTCGAATGCGCGCCTTCTGAGGGCCCCTGCCCCAGGTCTCACGCCCCGAAGCGAGACCGGCCGAGCAGCTCCCGGCACCCCCGTGTGAACCCGGAACGCTCCTGCCCGCGCATGCGCCGAAGCCGTCGATTTACGTTTTTTTCGGCGGGTTGCCCCGTATCGCGTCCCCAGATGTTTGCCCCGTGCCCGGCACCCGCTGCGCCGCGCACTCGACAGCGACGGAAATCCTGTGATCACCACATCGGGCCTCACGAAGGTCTACCAGTCCCGTGGCCGCGAGGTCACCGCCCTGGACGGCGTCGACCTGCACGTCCGCCAGGGCGAGGTCTACGGAGTCATCGGCCAGAGCGGCGCCGGAAAGTCCTCCCTGATCCGCTGCGTGAACCTGCTGGAGCGCCCCACCACCGGCACGGTGTCCGTCGACGGGGTCGACCTCACCGCCCTCGCCGGCCGGGGCCGCCGCGCCGGCAAGGAGCTCCGCGAGGCCCGCAGCCGCATCGGCATGGTCTTCCAGCACTTCAACCTGCTGTCCTCGCGCACCGTCCAGGGCAACATCGAACTGCCCCTGGAGATCCTCGGGGTCTCCGGCCGCGAGCGCTCCCGCAAGGCCGCCGAACTGCTCGACCTCGTCGGCCTCGCCGACAAGGCCAAGTCCTACCCCGGCCAGCTCTCCGGCGGACAGAAGCAGCGCGTCGGCATCGCCCGCGCCCTGGCCGGCGACCCCAAGGTGCTGCTCTCCGACGAGGCCACCAGCGCCCTGGACCCCGAGACCACCCGCCAGATCCTCCAGCTGCTGCGCGACCTCAACCGCCAGCTGGGCCTGACCGTCCTGCTCATCACGCACGAGATGGACGTGGTCAAGTCCGTCTGCGACTCGGCCGCCCTCATGCGGCAGGGGCGGATCGTCGAGGCCGGCAAGGTCACCGAGCTGCTGGCCACCCCCGGCTCCGAGCTCGCCCACGAACTGTTCCCGCTGACCGGGTCCGCGACCACCGCGGAGCACACGGTCATCGACGTCACCTTCCACGGCGAGACCGCGACCCAGCCGGTCATCTCCCAGCTGGCCCGCACCTACAACATCGACATATCGATCCTCGGCGCCGCGATGGACACCGTCGCAGGCCGGCAGATCGGCCGCATGCGCATCGAGCTGCCCGGCCGCTACGAGGACAACGTCGTACCCGTCGGCTTCCTGCGCGAGCAGGGCCTGCAGGTGGATGTCGTAGAGGCGGAGACGGACGTCGACGGCGAACTGGCCGAGCTGGTCAAGGATGGTGCGAAGTGACCTGGTCCGAAATGCAGCCGCTGCTCACGCAGGGCACCTTCGACACCCTCTACATGGTGTTGTGGTCCGCCCTCGTGACCATCCTGGGCGGACTGCCCATCGGCATCCTGCTCGTCCTCACCGACAAGGGCGGCCTGCTCCAGAACCGCGCGGTCAACAAGATCCTCGGCGTGATCGTGAACATGGGCCGCTCGCTCCCGTTCATCATCCTGCTGATCTTCCTGATCCCGGTCACCACGGCGATCGTCGGCACCTTCATCGGCCCCACCGCCATGATCGTCCCGCTCGCCATCGGCGCCATCCCCTTCTTCGCCCGGCTCGTCGAGACCGCCGTCCGCGAGGTGGACCACGGCCTGGTCGAAGCCGTCGAGTCCATGGGCGGCGGCATCCCGACCCTGGTCGGCAAGGTGCTCCTCCCGCAGGCGCTGCCCTCGCTGATCGCGGCCGTCACCACCACCGTGATCACCCTGATCGGCTACTCGGCCATGGCCGGCGCGGTCGGCGGCGAAGGCCTCGGCTCCAAGGCCATCACGTACGGCTTCCAGCGCTTCGAGACCGGCTTCATGATCGCCACCGTCGTGGTGCTGATCGTGCTCGTCACGGTGATCCAGCTCATCGGCGACGGCGTGGTACGCCTCCTCGCGCGGCGCGGTCGGACAGCCTGAACCGGCCCGAGCCGGACATACACCAACTTTCCCCAAGAAAGCCCGCACTTGTCGTGCTTGGGCCGTCATCCATACAGCAAGACGCAAGAAAGGCACTCTTCGTGCGCAAGAACATCAAGCTCACCGCCCTCGCCGCCACCGTCTCGGCGCTCGCCCTCGGACTCACCGCCTGCGGCAGCTCCTCGGACCCGTCCTCCACCAAGGCCGACGGCGGCAAGACCGACGAGAGCAAGCCCCTGGTCATCGCGGCCTCTCCCTCCCCGCACGCGGACATCCTGAAGTTCGTCCAGGACAACCTCGCGGCCAAGGAAGGCCTCAAGCTGGAGGTGAAGGAGTTCACGGACTACGTCCTGCCGAACACCGCCACCCAGCAGGGCCAGGTCGACGCCAACTACTTCCAGCACGTGCCGTACCTCGACGACTTCAACAAGAAGAACGGCACCGACATCGTGCCCGTCGTGAACGTGCACCTGGAGCCCCTGGGCCTGTACTCCAAGAAGGACAAGGCCCTCACCGACATCAAGGCCGGCCAGACCATCGCCGTCCCCAACGACCCCACCAACGAGGGCCGCGCGCTCCAGCTGCTCGCCGCGAACAACCTCATCACCCTCAAGGAGGGTGTCGGCACCGCCGCCAAGCTGTCCGACATCACCGACAAGAAGGGCCTGGAGTTCAAGGAGCTGGAGGCCGCCACGGTCCCGCGCGCCCTGAACGACGTGGACGCCGCCGTCATCAACGGCAACTACGCCATCGAGGCCAAGCTCGTCCCCGCCAAGGACGCCCTCGTCCTGGAGAAGGCCGAGGGCAACCCCTACGCCAACATCCTGGCGGTCAAGAAGGGCAACGAGAACGACCCCCGGATCCAGAAGCTCGCCAAGCTCCTGAACTCCGACGAGGTCAAGAAGTTCATCGACGACAAGTACCAGGGCTCGGTCATCCCGGCCTTCGGCAAGCCGGCCGCCTGATCCAGGCCGACAGCACCGGGCCGGCCCGATCCGGCCGGCCCGCCCGGCCCCGTACGCCCCACCGGTGTACGGGGCCCCGTGCTGCCCGCTTCCGGGCAGCCCGGCCCTGCACATCCCCAGGCCGATGCTGCATGCTGTGGCCTACGACCCGCCGCTGCGGACCGTATACACGGACCCGCGCCACGGTCGCCCCGCATCACGGTCGCACCACGGTCTCAGGCTTGGAGCTGCGCATGACTACCACCTTCCCGGACGTCACCATCAGCACGGACCGGCTGGTGCTGCGCCCCTTCGAGGAAGAAGACGTCACCGCGCTCGCCGAGATGATGAACGACGAACACGTCACCGCCTGGACCTCCGTCCCGCACCCCTACACCTACGCCGACGCCGTCACCTGGGCCACGAAGAGCGCCCACGCGGAGCGCACCGAAGGCCGCGGGATCGTCTTCGCCGTCACCGAGTTCCTCACCCAGCGGCTCGTCGGCATCGTGCACCTCCAGGACACCGACTGGCGCGCCCGCACCACCGAGGTCGGCTACGTCACCGCCCCCTGGGCCCGCGGCGAGGGCTACGCCAGCGAGTCCGTCCGCGCCCTGGCCCGCTGGCTCTTCACCGACCAGGGCTTCGAACGCCTCGAACTGCGCACCGCCGCCGACAACACCGCCTCCCAGCAGGTGGCCCAGAAGACCGGTTGCATCAGTGAAGGCGTCCTGCGCAACGCCTGCATAGTGCGCACCCAGAACCCCGACGGATCCTGGTCCGACACCCGCAGCGACCTCATCGTCTGGGGCCTGGTCCCCGAGGACCTCGACGAGGACGGCGACGGCTACCCCGGCTACGCGGACGGCTACTCCGACGGATACTCCGACACCTACGGAGACGGCTACTCGGACGGCTACTCCGTGGGCTACGCGGAACCCCGCGCCGAGGCGCGCGAGGACTACCGCATCGAGCCCGCGCACGCGAACGACGCGAACGGCTACGCCCTCTTCTCGGACCGGAACTGACCGGACGACCGGGTAGTCTCACGAAGCCCACCCCCCCCTGACGAAGCGACGAAGCTCCGCCCCGCACCGGCAGCCGCCTGGCAGGGCCCGCTCCCACACCAGGAGACTGACGACGATGGCCGACCGGGTCACGGTGATCGGCTGGGACGGCTCCCCCCTGACCGCGGCAGCCCGGTCCGCGCTCTCCGCCGCCACCCTGGTGGCCGGCGCCGCCCACCACCTCGCGCTCCCCGAAGTCCCGCCCGCGGCCGAACGCGTGCGCCTGGGCAGCCTGCCCCTCGCCGCCCGCCGGATCGCCGGCCACCGCGGCACCGCCGTCGTCCTCGCCGACGGGGACCCCGGCTTCTTCGGCGTCGTACGGACCCTGCGCGCCCCGGAACACGGCCTGGAGGTCGAGGTCGTACCGGCCGTCTCCGCCGTCGCCGCCGCCTTCGCCCGCGCCGGGATGCCCTGGGACGACGCCCAGGTCGTCGTCGCCCACAGCCGCACCCTGCGCCGGGCCGTCAACGTCTGCCGCGCCCACCCCAAGGTCGCCGTCATCACCTCGCCCGGCGCCGGTCCCGCCGAACTGGCCCTGCTGCTCGAAGGAGTCCACCGCACCTTCGTCATCTGCGAGGAACTGGGCACCGACAAGGAACAGGTCACCGTCCTCACCTCCGACAAGGCCGCCGACCACAGCTGGCGCGACCCCAACGTGGTCATCGTCATCGGCGGTACCGGACCGGCCGCCACCACCGCCGAACCGGCCTGGCTGCTCGGCCGGAGCGCGGCCCCGGCCGCCGGACGGGGCTGGGCCCGCCCGCAGATCGACGTGGGAGAAGGCGAGTCCACCCAGCTGCGCGCGGCCCAGCTCGCCCGGCTCGGGCCGCGCACCGGAGACCTCGTCTGGGACATCGGCTCGGGCTCCGGAGCCCTCGCCGTGGACGCCGCCGCCCTCGGCGCCGCCGTCATCGCCGTCGACGCCGACCGGCACGCCTGCGACCGCACGGCCGCCGCCGCCCGGGCCCGGGGCGTACAGCTCCAGGTCGTCAACGGCCGCGCCCCGCACGTCCTGGAGACCCTGCCCGAACCCGACGTCGTCCGCGTCGGCGGCGGCGGAGCCCCGGTCGTCGCCGCCGTCGCCGACCGGCGCCCCGAACGGATCGTCAGCCACGCCTCCACCCGCGACGAGGCCGAGGCCATCGGACGGGTCCTGACCGAGGGCGGATACACCGTCGAGTGCGCGCTGCTCCAGTCCGTCGCCCTGGACACCCGTACCTGGACCGAACAACAGCGCTCCGTGGTGTTCCTGCTGGCCGCCGAACGCCCCGTTCACCGCCCGGACCGACCCTAGCCACGAGCCCGGGGTAGGCTGGCCGATCGTCACACCGCCCGGACGATTCGGGCACGGGCTCCGGCTGGACGCGCGACGTGGCGCAGTCCACAGAGGACCGTGGCGGTTATGGCCGACACGGTGGCGAACGGGCAGGACAATACTTACTGGTTGTCGTGCGGGCGTACGTGAGGCCTCGTGGGCGACCGGGCAGTCGAAGAGGCAACACCGATGGGCGAGGGGTACGCATGACTGACACCGGCCAGGTTCCGGGCGAGGGTTTCCCGGACAGCACGGGCATGGTGGATCAGCAGGGCGTCCCCGCCCCGGTTCCCCTGTCCTCCCCGGCGACCGGGAGCTACGCCTTCCAGGACCTCGTGGACAACCCGGCCGAGCCGGAGGACGAGGAACTGCTGCTGATGCCGAGCAGCCAGGGCGCGTGGAGCGACCCCCAGGTCGTCCCGCCGGTGCCCGCCTTCCCCGAGTTCCCCGAGCCCTCCGCGTACGTGGACGCCCCCTACGCCGACTTCGCGGGGGCCCCGGAGTACCAGCAGCCCCACCCGGGGCAGCTCCCGGTCCCGGAGGCCCCGCTCGGCTACGAGAGCGCCGGCTACCCGCAGCAGTCCTTCGACGGGCAGCAGTTCGCGGAGCAGTCCTTCGACGGCCGGCAGTTCGCCGGGCAGCCCGCCTTCACCGATGTCTCCTACGCCGACGCCTCCTACGGCGGCGCCGGCGCGCACGAGGCCGGCGGCCGGGATTCCGGCGCGCTCGACCTCAGCGGCCTCGTGGCCCCGCAGGCCATGGCGCAGCCCCAGTCCCCGGCGGCCCCCGTCGCCCCGGCCCCGGTGCGGCGCCCGCTGCACATGGGCCCGCCCGTGCCCGAGGCCACCGGCGGAGTCGTACGGTCCCTCGCGGACCGCGGCCCCGCCGCGGCGCCGGCGCCCGCGCAGAGCCCGCTGCAGGCCCCGGCCCCGCAGGCCGCGCCCGTGCCGGTACCGGTCGACTCCGTGCCCTCTTCTCCCGTCGCCGCCGAGCCCGTGGCCGCTCCCGCCCCCGCCCCTGCCTTCGGCACCCCGGCGATGCCCGTCCCGGTGCGCCAGTCCGGGCCGCCGACCACGGGGCTCGAGTACCTGGACTTCACGCAGGCCGGGGCCGAGCAGGTGCCTGGCCAGGAGCCGCAGCCCGTCGAGATCCCGGTGCAGGCCGGGACGCCGTGGAGCGTGGAGCCGGCTCCGGAAGCCCCGGCGGAGCCCGTGGCCGAGCCGGTGGCCGAGGCCGCGGCGGAGCCCGTCGCCGAGCCCGCCGCGGAGCTGCCGGCCGAGCCCGTCGCCTTCGCCGGGCCCGAGCCGGTCCTCGTCCAGGAGCCCGAGTCCGTGCCCGTGCCCGTGGTGGAGCCCGTGGCCGAGCCGGTGCCCGCCGCCGTGCCCGTCGCCGTCGCCGAGCCGGTGCTCGCCGAGCCCGCGCCGCAGCCCGTGGCCGAGCCCGTCACCTTCGCAGAGCCCGAGGCCGCCCTCGTGGCGGAAGCCGAGCCCGTGGCGGCTCCGGAGGCCGCGGCCGAGGCCCCTGCTGCCGCCGTTGCCATCGCCGTCGGGCCGGAGTCCGAGCCGGTCGCGGAAGCGGAGCAGGAGCAGGAGCAGGCGCCGCAGTCCGCAGAAACGGTGGTCCAGGCCGAGGAGCCGGAGCCCCTGCCCGAGCCCGCCCCCGTCGTGGCCGCCGAGTCCGAGCCGGCCGCGGTCGCGGAGACCGGCGTGCCGCTGGACGTGGACGCCGTACAGGCCCCCGAGGCCGGAACCGGGCCGGAGCCCGAGCTTCAGCCCGAGCCGGCCGCCGAGCCGGAAGCGGAGCCCGAGGCCCCGGTCACCGAGGCGGCCCCCGGATACGCCGACGCCGAGCGCGAGGCCGTCCTGCGCGTCATGCGCGAGCGCCGCGACATCCGCAAGGGCTTCCGCCGGGACCCCATCCCGCACGAGGTGCTGCTGCGCGTCCTGGAGGCGGCCCACACCGCCCCCAGCGTCGGCCACTCCCAGCCGTGGGACTTCGTCGTCATCAAGTCCGCGGAGACCCGCCGGACGATGCACGAGCTCGCCGAGCGGCAGCGCGAGGCCTACGCGAAGTCGCTGCCCAAGGGCCGCGCCAAGCAGTTCAAGGAACTCAAGATCGAGGCCATCCTCGACACCCCGGTGAACATCGTGGTCACCGCCGACCCCACCCGTGGCGGCCGCCACACCCTGGGCCGGCACACCCAGCCGCAGATGGCCCCGTACTCCTCGGCCCTCGCCGTGGAGAACCTCTGGCTCGCGGCGCGCGCCGAAGGCCTCGGGGTCGGCTGGGTCAGCTTCTTCGACGAGCGAGAGATGGTCCGCGAGCTCGGCCTCCCCGAGCACCTGGAGGTCGTCGCGTACCTGTGCGTCGGCTACGTGGACGAGTTCCCCGACGAGCCCGAGCTCGCGCAGGCCGGCTGGTCGCAGCGGCGGCCCCTCGCCTGGGTCGTGCACGAGGAGACGTACGGGCGCCGCGCGCTGCCCGGCGAGGAGCCGCACGACCTGCTCTCCGAGACGGTCGCCAGCATCCGCCCGCTCGACGCGAAGGCGCTCGGCGAGGCCTGGGAGCGGCAGAAGCGCATGACCAAGCCCGCCGGGGCCCTGGGCATGCTCGAAATCATCTCGGCCCAGCTGTCCGGCCTCTCGCGGGTCTGCCCGCCGCCGATCCCGGAGCCCGCCGCGGTCGCGATCTTCGCGGGTGACCACGGCGTGCACGCCCAGGGGGTCACCCCGTGGCCCCAGGAGGTCACCATGCAGATGGTGGCCAACTTCCTGGGCGGCGGCGCGGTGTGCAACGCGTTCGCCAACCAGGTGGGCGCCGAGGTCTGCGTGATCGACGTCGGCGTAGCCGGAGACCTCCCGGCCACGCCGGGCCTGCTCCCGCGCAAGATCCGCCCCGGCACCGCCGACCTGTCGGTCGGGCCGGCGATGACCCGCGAGGAAGCCGTCGCGGCCATCGAGGTCGGCATCGAGACGGCCCGCGACCTGGTCGCGGCGGGCAACAAGGCCCTCCTGACGGGCGAGATGGGCATCGCCAACACCACGGTGTCGGCGGCCCTGATCTCGGTCTTCACCGGGGTGGACCCGGGCGAGGTCACCGGCCGGGGCACGGGCATCAACGACGAGACGCACGCCCGCAAGGTCGAGGTCGTCCGCCGCGCCCTGGAACTCCACCAGCCGGACCCGGCGGACCCCATCGGCGTCCTGGCGGCCGTCGGCGGCCTGGAGCACGCGGCGATCGTGGGCCTCCTCCTCGGCGGAGCGTCCCTGCGGACCCCGGTGATCCTGGACGGCGTCAGCGCCGGCGCGGCCGCCCTGGTGGCCCGGGCGATCGCCCCGGAGTCCCTGTCCGCCTGCATCGCGGGACACCGCAGCGCGGAGCCGGGCCACGTGGCCGCCCTGAACAAGCTCGGCCTGCGCCCGCTGGTCGACCTGGACCTGCGCCTCGGCGAGGGCACGGGCGCCCTGCTGGCGCTGCCGCTGGTGCAGAGCGCCGCGCGGGCGATGCACGAGGTGGCCACCTTCGACTCGGCGGGTGTCACGGAGAAGTAGCCAGGGCTGTATCCATCCCCTCCGGCGTTTGAGGAGCGGGG
>NZ_JBHXKA010000152.1:0-18342 GCF_042722885.1 Streptomyces sp. NPDC058401 | reverse complement strand
CCTTCAGGGCCTCCACCCCCATCCCACCCGCTTCACCCCCACGTGATTCACCCCCCTTCCTCGTCCTCATCAGCAACACCGTGCTCACGGAAACGGAGAACCCCCATGTTCACGAGCCCCTGGCAGCGTCCGCTCATCCTGGCTGCGGCCTCCCTGGCTTTCGTCACCGGTACGGCGTGCGCCGCGCAAGCTGCGCAGTCCCACACCCCCGCAAGCTCCGTTTCCTCGGTCATGACCGGATCGCCCGCCCACTGCGGGCTCGGCGGTGAAGGCGGCGAGGGCGGAAAGGGTGGCGAGGGCGGCAAGGGCGGGGAGCCCGGCAAGCCCGGTGAGCCCGGCAAGTCCGGCGGGATCGGCTGCTTCCGGTTCGGCGACCTGCCGGACAAGCCGAAGTCGGAGCTGACGGTGGTGGACAAGGTGCGCATCGTGGTGACCCTGCTGGCCGACGACTCCGACGAGACGAAGGAGAAGATCGCCAAGAAGTACAAGATCTCGGAAGAGCAGATCGACTCCTGGAAGAAGAGCTACCTCGACGGCGACTGGCTCGCCCTGATGGGAAGCAACTCCCCCTTCTCCTCGCTCTCCACCTGAGGAACGGGCCCGTCCGGCCCCTGGCCGGCCGGGCCCTTCTCCGTCCGAATTCGCCAATTCACCCTTCACTTTTCACCGTTCACCGTTCGCCACATCATCGGCAAGGAGAATCCCATGCGCGTGAATTCCTGGAAGTTCCGTATCGGTCTGCTCATCTCGTCGACGTTGGTCGGCGCCGGTGCGATGGCACCCGCGGCCATGGCGGCACCGGCAGCGACCGGGACCGTCCGGACGGCCCCGGCGTCCGGCGGCTGGGGCGGATACGACAGTGGTGACAGCAGACCGGGCACGAGCCGGCTCGCCGGCAAGGTCAAAGTGGGCAACGGCAGCGTCCGCGTCGGGGACAGGGTCTGCGCGGGCAACTGCAACGGATCGGTCAACGGGACCAACGGGGGCGGCGGCGGCATCTGCGCCGGACTCTGCAACGGCAGCGCCAACGGCGGCACCGGCACCCAGGGCCGCCCGTCCGGCGACGGTACGAAGGGCGGCAACGGCGGGATCTGCGCCGGAGTGTGCGGCGGCAGCGTCAACGGCGGGAACGGGGGCAAGGGCGGCAACGCGGTCCCCGGCGGCGACGGGGGCAACGGCGGCAAGGGCGGCACCGGCGGCATCTGCATCGGCGTCGGCTGCGAGAGCAGCGGCCGCGGCGGCAACGGCGGAGCCGGCGGCGACGACGACTGACCGTCCGGACCGTCCGGACCGCCGGGACCGCCCGGCCGAGGCATCCACCCCGTGGGGCGAGCACCGCTCGCCCCACGGGCGTGCGTGTGGATCACTGGATAGACTGGCCGAGGGAGGCGCCTGATGGGCACGGCAGCGAACCGGGGCCTTTATACGGGCCGCGCCTCCGGTCTGATCGGGCTGCAGATCGCCGGTTACCGGATCGAGCGGATCATCGGCCGGGGCGGCATGGCCGTCGTCTACCAGGCGAAGGACCTGCGCCTGGACCGTACGGTCGCGCTCAAGCTGATCGCCCCGGAGCGCGTCCGGGACGAGGTGTTCCGGCGCCGCTTCGCCCACGAATCCCGCGTCGCCGCGAGGATCGAGCACCCGCACATCGTCCCCGTCTTCGAAGCCGGGGAGACCGACGGGGTCCTCTACATCGCCATGCGGTACGTCCCCGGGCCCGACCTGCGGACCCTGCTGGACCGGGAGGGACCGCTGCCCGTCCCGACCGCGCTGCGCATCGCCGCCCAGGTGGCATCGGCGCTCGACGCGGCCCATGAGCACGATCTGGTGCACCGGGACGTCAAACCCGCCAACATCCTGGTCGCCGAGGGCACCGACAGCGACCACCCGGAGCACATCTACCTCACGGACTTCGGACTGACGAAGAAATCACTGGCGCTCACCGGGTTCACCACGGCGGGCGAGTTCGTCGGCACGGTCGACTACATGGCTCCGGAACAGATCTCCGGGCGCCCGGTCGACGGCAGGTGCGATGTCTACAGCCTCGGCTGCGTCGTCTACGAGTCGCTCGCCGGCGGGCCGCCCTTCGTCCGGGACGATGCCCCCGCGCTGCTGTGGGCGCACCAATACGAGAAGCCGCCTCCCCTGACGGAGAAGCGGCCCGATATTGCGGCGGCGGCCGACGACGTACTGGCGAAGGCTCTGGCGAAGGTCCCGGAGGACCGCTACGACTCCTGCCTGGAATTCGTGGCGGCGTTGCGAGCGGCCACGGCCACGGCGCCCGTCCGGCGGGCCGCTCCGCAGCCCGGGGATCCGGGGGACGGGGCGCCGCCCAGGGAGCCGCCGGACTGGGCCCGGCCGGTGTTCACAGTCCCATGGAGACGGCCAGGCGGGTCATCTCCGCCGTGGTGTTGATGCCCAGCTTGGCGCGGATGCGGCGCAGGTAGGCGTCGACCGTGTGCTTGGAGAGTCCCATCGAGCGGGCCGTCTGCACGTAGGTGCACCCGGCGGCGATGTGACGCAGCGCCTCCTGCTCGCGCGGGGCGAGTGCGGCTGCGGGGGTCTCGGCTTCGGTGTGCGGCGCGACCAGTGTGAGGCTCATGGGACTTCCTCCGCTTCGGCTCAGTCATCACGGCTGCTCGCACCTTTGAAAGCAGAGGACATGTCCACGAATGTGAATGTATGTCCGTGTTAAAGAGCTTGTCGGTGGGAGTTCATGAGCCTGTCCGTCCTCTGTCACGGGCGTGTCACAGGGGAGGGGAGAAGGTCCCGAGAAGGTGAAGGGCGGGGACGGGAAGGGAAGAGAAGGTCCTCAGAAATCGACGAGGGACTGCTCGGCCCAGATGGTCTTGCCGAAGAGGGTGTGCCGGGTGCCCCAGCGCTGGGTGAGCTGCGCGACCAGCAGCAGGCCGCGCCCTCCCTCGTCGAAGATCCGGGCGCGCCGCATGTGCGGGGCGGTCCCGCTCGCGTCCGAGACCTCGCAGATCAGCGTCGTGCCCTCGTGGATCAGCCGGAGCTGTACGGGGGCCTCGCCGTAGCGGATGGCGTTGGTGACCAGCTCGCTCACCACGAGCTCGGTGACGAAGGCGGCCTCGTCGAGCCCCCAGACGGTCAGCTGGTCGGTGGCGTTGCGCCGGGCCTGCGCCACGAAGGCGGGGTCGGAGGGCAGGTCCCAGACGGCCACCTTGTCGGTGTGCAGGGCCCGGGTCCGGGCCACGAGCAGGGCCACGTCGTCTTCGGGACGGTGGGTCAGCAGAGCCGTCAGCACCCGGTCGCAGACGGTGTCCAGGGTGGAGGCGGGCCGGACCAGGGCCGCGAGCATGCTGTCCAGGGCCTCGTCGATGTCGTGGTCGCGGGCCTGGAGGAGGCCGTCGGTGTAGAGCGCGAGGAGACTGCCCTCGGGGAGCTCGACCTCCACGGTCTCGAAGGGCAGGCCCCCCAGGCCCAGCGGCGGCCCCGCCGGGACGTCGAGCAGGTACGCGGATCCCTCGGGGGAGACCACGGCGGGCGGTGGATGGCCGGCCCGGGCGGCGGTGCACCGGCGGGTCACCGGGTCGTACACCACGTACAGGCAGGTGGTGCCGATGCCGCTGGCGTCGTCCCGGCCCGCCTCCGAGGCCGACAGGTGGAGGATCAGGTCGTCGAGGTGGGTGAGCAGCTCGTCGGGCGGCAGGTCCACGTCGGCCAGGGTGCGCACCGCGGTGCGCAGCCGGCCCATGGTGGCGGAGGCGCGCATGCCGTGGCCGACGACATCGCCCACGACCAGGGCCACCCGGGCCCCGGACAGCGGGATCACGTCGAACCAGTCGCCGCCGACACCGGCCTCGCCGGCGGCCGGCAGATAGCGGGAGGCGATCTCCAGCGCCGACTGCACGGGCAGCGTGTGGGGGAGCAGGCTGCGCTGGAGCGTCATGGTGCTGGTGTGTTCCCGGGAGGTCCGGCGCGCACGGTGGAGGCCGGTGGCGGCCCTGGCCGTGAGCTCCTCGGCCAGCCGCAGGTCCTCCGGGTCGAAGGGCTCCCGGTTCCGGTGACGGCTGAAGAAGGCCAGGCCGAGGGTGGTACCGCCGTCGCGCAGCGGCACCAGCATCATCGAATGGGTACCGTGCTCGCCGATCCAGCCCGCCCCGGGATCCTGCGCGACCCACCGGGCTACGGCCGGGTCGGCGGTCCCGTACACGGCGCCCCGCCCCGCGGCCAGACACTCCACGGGGGGCGACGGCGCCGGGTAGACGGTCGTCTCCCCGACCGCGAACCGGGACTCCTGGCTCCCGCCGAGCACCGACCGTACGGCGCTGCGGGACACCGAGACCGGGCCCGTCGCGGAACCGGGGGCCGGGCCCTCGCCGCGCGGGGAGGTCTCCAGCAGGTCGACGATCGCGAAGTCGGCGAGCCGGGGGACGGCCGCGTCGGCCAGGTCCTGCGCGGTGCGGGCACTGTCCGGGGCGGCGGTGATGCGGGCCCCGGCAAGGGTCGGCGGGAGCGCCGCCCGCGGGGCGGTGTCACCCGCGGCCTTTTCGTGCGCGGTCAGGAACACGGCCCGTACCCGGCCGTCCGGACCCGGTACGGGGGCCAGCGAGGTCGCCCAGCCGTGCGCCGGCCCCGCGCCGGGCGGCCGGACGAAGCCGTCCACGGACTGCGGATCGCCGGTCTCCAGCACCCGGCGCATCCCCCGCTCGGTCTCCTCGCTCACCGCGTCGGGGGCGATCTCCGACAGGCGCAGCCCGCGCATCCCGGCCTCCGTGAGGGAGAGCGCACGGTGCATGCCCGCGTTCGCCCGCACCAGCCGCAGGTCCTCGTCGAAGACCGCCAGGACACAGGGGGACCGGTCGAAGGCCCATTCGCCCAGCGGCCCGTCCCAGGGGGCCTCGGGCGCCCCGGTCGCGGCGGACATCACGAACCACTCGGCCGCCCCTGCGGCGGCCGGCCTGCGGTGCGCGAGGAGTACCGCCTCCAGCCGCCGGCCGTCCCGGTGGCGCAGCGGTACGGTGCCGCTCCACCGCTCCTGCCCGGGCGCGACCGGCCGCGCCGCAGGGCCCGTACCGCCGGAGCCGGAGCCTTCCGCCGGGTCGGATCCGCCGGGCCGGTCCGCGAGCAGCTCCGCGGCGGGCCGCCCCACGACCTCCGCGGGCGCGTACCCGAGCAGCCGCCGGGCCTCCTCGCTCCACCCGGTCACGATGCCCTGTTCGCTGACGGTGGCCGTGGCCGTGTACGCCGTCCGGGGGGAGGCGTGCGTGGTCCGGGCGGGCTGCTCACCGGGAGGGGTGGGAAGTTGCTCCATCGCCGCTCATCTCGCCTTCGCTGGCCAGGGGCTCCACTGACAAGCATCGTCCGGCGCGGCAAGGAGCACCAACGCAGTGCCGTCAGCTGCCCGGGTGCGCGAGGACGAGCGCCAGGACCGCGTCCGCCGCCCGCCACACCACGGCGCGCCGCCGCCCGCCGAGGAGGGGCGGCCGCAGGCCCAGGATCTCCACCCGGCGCGGAGCGGCGCCGAAGACCCCGCTCCGGTCGGCCTTGACCGCCGCCTCCTTCAGGGCCCAGGCGGCGGCCAGGGCCTCGGGGCGGTCCGTACCGACGAGGGAGAGCTCCCCGGGCGTCAGGACGTGGTCCGCGACCCGGCGTACCGCGTCGGCCGAGGCGGTCTCGCACAGGTCCACCCCGACCGGCTGCGGCGCGAGGGCCGCCGCGACGTGCCCGGCGGTGTGGCTGATCGAGAGGTGCAGGTCCGTCCGCGGACCGCCGCCGACCAGGACGTACGGGCTGCCGTCCGCCCGGGGCAGGACCTCCACCTCCCGCTCCGGGGCGCCCACGGCCTCGTGGACCAGCCGCTTGGCGAGCAGCCGTCCGGCCGTCCACTCGGCCTGCCGCCAGGCGGGCAGCGCGTGGACCACGCGGCGTTCGGCCGGTGAGAGGACGGGGACCTGGCCGGGACCGCCGCGAGGGGCCACGAGGAGGACGGCGCCGCCCCAGCGGTGGACGTGACCCGGTGCGATCGGCGGGAAGCCGGTGCGGTGCACGACGGCGGCGGCCGGGGGGCGGGTCATGCGGCCCGGGCCGGGGCCGGGGCCATGGCCGTTGCCACGGCCACGGCCACGTGCTCACCCGGGTCCGCGTCGGTGTCCTCGACCTCGACCTCGACCTCGACCTCGACCTCGACCTCGACCTCGTCCGCGTTCACGAGCCGCAGTCCGTGCTCCAGGGCATGCACGGCCTCGCGGATCTGCTCGGGCGTGTGCTCACTCGTGAGGAAGAAGCGCAGCCGGGCCATGTCCTCGGGCACGGCCGGGTAGAGGATGGGGTTGACGCTGATCCCCCGCCGGAACAGCTCCTCCGCGAGCCGCAGCGCCTTCAGCGAGTCCCCGACGATGCACGGCACGACCGGCGTGTCCCGGCTCTCGCCCACGGGGATGCCCGCCTCCCGCGCCAGGCGGACGAACAGGTCCGCGTTCTGCGCGAGCCGCGCCACCCGCTGCGGCTCGGCCCGCAGCAGGCGCAGGGCCGTCAGCGAGGCCGCGGTGTCGGCCGGGGTCATGCCGGCGCTGTAGACGAAGCCCGGCACGGTGTAGCGCAGGTAGTCGATGACGGTGCTGCTCCCGGCTACGTAGCCGCCGCAGCTGGCCAGGGCCTTGGACAGGGTGCCCGACCAGAGCTCGACGGCGGAGCGGTCGATCCCGCAGTACTCGCCGACGCCCCGCCCCGTCGCGCCGATCGTTCCGATGCTGTGGGCCTCGTCGATCATCAGCAGCGCGCCGTGCCGGCGCTTGACCTCGACGAGGGCGGGCAGATCGGCGATGTCGCCGTCCATGCTGTAGACGCCTTCGACGACGACGAGCACCCGCCGGTACTGGTGGCGGACCTGCGCCAGGAGGGCGTCGAGCGCGGCCGCGTCGTTGTGCGGGAACGGCCGCCGGGTCGCGCCCGAGAGCTTGCAGCCCTGCAGGATGCTGTCGTGGGCGAGGGAGTCGTGCACGACCAGGTCCCCGGGGCCGACGAGGTGCCCGATCACGGTGACGTTGGTGGCGTGCCCGTTGGCCAGGGTGAGCGCGGACTCGCATCCGAGCAGGCCGGCGAGCTCCGCTTCGAGTTCCACGTGGAGCGGACGGCTCCCGGACAGCAGCCGGCTGGCGGACGCCGAGGTGCCGCAGCGGTCGACGGCCTCCCGGGCCGCCCCGGTCACCGTCGGGTGCGTGGCCAGGCCGAGGTAGTTGTAGCTGGAGAAGGAGAGCAGCTCGCGGCCGTCGACGACGGTGGTGTCCGTCATGCCAGCCTCGTGGACGAGGAAGTACGGATTGGCCAGGCCGGTGCGGGAGAGCAGGGCGACGCGCTCGCCGTGGGCGGTGACCTCGGGGAAGCATTCGATGCGGGTGAGCTCGTCGGGCAGCGTGGGCGCCTCCGGCGCCGCTTCGTCGATGGGTGCCGCTTCGGAGCTGGGCGGCGCTTCGTCGTCCGGTGCCGCTTCGGTGTGCGGCGCTCCGGTGTGAGGCGCTGCGGTCCCTGCCTCCCGCTCCTGGTCGGCGCGCTGTGCGGGGACGGCCGCCGGCGGTACGGGGGCCTCCGCGGAGCCGGTGGCGACGAGGGCGGCGATCCGTTCCACGGTCGGCCGGTCGGCCACCGCCTCGTCGAACCTCCACGCCGGCCACTGCCGCTTCAGGGAGGTGAAGAGGTCGGTCAGCATCAGGGAGTCGAAGCCGAGCTCCTCGATCAGCAGCTGGTCGCCGCGCAGGTGGTCCACCGGGAACGCGCTGATCCGGGCCACGTGGGCCAGCACGGCCCCGGTGACCTCGTCGAGGTCGGCGACCGGCGTGGTCTTCCCCGCTGCGGGGACGACGCCGACGGCGACGGGCGCGGGAGGGGCCGGGGCGGGGACGGCCGGGGCAGCGGGAGCCGCCGGGGCGGTGACCGCCGGAGGTGCGGGCGCAGGTTCAGGCGCCGGTGCGGGTGCAAGGACCGGCTCCGCCGGGGCCGGAGCGGCAGGAGCCGCCGGAGAGAGGAGCGCGGTCGTGGCGGCTTCCGGGGCTGCCTGTGGGACCGCGGCCGAAGCGGCGGGGCGCAGGGCCACAGGCCCGCGGACGGCGGGCGGGGTGACCGGGGCGGGAGAGGCGGCGGAGGCGGCCGGGGCGGGAGAGGCGGCTGGGATGGCCGGGATGGCCGGGGTGGCCGGGGTGGCTGGGGTGGGCGAGGCGGCCAGGTTGGCCGGGGTGGCTGGGTTGGGCGAGGCGGTGGGGTTGGCCGAGGCGGGCGGGTTGGGCGAGGCGGCCGGGTTGGCCGGGTTAGGCGAGGCGGTGGGGTTGGCCGAGGCGGCCGGGATGGCCGAGGCGGCCGGGTTGGGCGAGACGGCCGGGATGGCAGGGATGGCCGGGATGGGCGAGGTGGCCGGGGTAGGCGAGGCGGCCATGGTGGCCGGGGTGCCGGGTGTGGGGCGGCGGGTTGGGACCCAGTAGGACTGGCCGCCGAGCTTTGCCACCGGCAGGTCCAGGAGTCGGCGCTCGCCCTCGGCGATCAGGGCGCGCGGGTCGACCGGGGCGCCCAGGACCGCGAGGCGGGCGAGCGCCAGGACGAAGGTGCGTCCGTCGTCCGGCACCTCCCCGGTGACGGGGACGACCTGGACGTCGCCGTGGCCGGTGAGGTTGCGCCGGACCGAGGTGAGGAGCGAGCTCCCGCCGCCCACCTGGAGGAAGACGCGGGCCCCCTGGTCGTAGGCGGTGCGGACGGCGTCGTCGAAGCGAACCGGGGTGGACGCGTGCCGGGCCCACAGGGCGCGCAGCTCCTCGGGGTCGGCGCAGACCTCCGCGGTCACGGAGGAGACGAACGGTACGGCGGGGACGCCGATGCGGCGGGTGGCGAGGTCCGCGCGCACGGCCTCCTCGGCGCGGGCCAGCCGCGGGGAGTGGAAGGCGTTGGACACGTCGAGGGCCGCCGTGACGATCCCGGCAGCGGCGCAGGCCTCCCGCAGGGCGGCCAGGCCCTCGGGGGTACCGCTGACCACGACCTGCCGGGGCTGGTTGAAGCAGGCGAGCCACACGTCGTCGATGCCGTCGGCGAGCCGGCGGCAGGTCTCCTTGTCGGTCTGCACCGCCAGCATCCCGCCCCGGAGCCCGGTCTCGGCCCGCCGCAGGGCCGCGCCGCGGTGCACCAGCAGCCGGACGGCGTCCACGTGGGTCAGCGCCCCGGCCGCGGCGGCCGCCGCGAACTCCCCGGCGCTGTGGCCGAGGGTGAGGTCGGGGGCGACCCCGCAGTCGGCGAGGACCCGGGTGGCGGCGATCTGGACGGTGCCGAGCAGCGGCTGGCACACCTCGGTGGCGGCGAGCCTGCGCCCGAGCTCCCCGTTGTCCACGGGGAACGCCCGGTCGCCCCGGGGCAGGGAGGCCTCCCCGTACAGCAGGTCGGCGAGGTCGAAGCCGAGGCCGGCCCGGGCCACGGCGCTGAGCACGCAGACGGCCGAGCGGTAGGCGGGGAACCTCGCGTAGAGGTCCCGCATCATGCCGGGCCGCTGACTGCCCTGACCGGGGAAGAGGAAGGCGGTACGGCGCTGCGCGGCCGGCAGCGGGGCGTCGGCGGCGAAGGCGCCGTCGCCGAGGTCGCCCCGGGCTCCGGCGAGGAGCTGCTCACGGGCGTGGCGCAGCCGCTCGACGAAGGCCTCCGTGCCGGTGGCCACGATCGCGAGGCGGGCCGGGAGCGGCGCCCGTGACCCTAGGGTGTGGGCCACGGCCGCCAGCGGCGTACGGTCCGCCGCGTCGAGTACGTCGAGAACCTCGCCGATGTACTGGTCCAGCAGCTCGGGGTTGCCGGCCGAGAGGAAGAGGAGCTGGGGCCCGGCGTCCCCGGCGTCCCCGGTGCCTCCGGCGCTTGCGGTGTCCGAGGTGCGGTGCGGAAGCCGGGCAGGGACCGGCTCGGGGCGCTCCTCCAGCACCACGTGGACGTTGGTGCCGCCGAACCCGAACGAGCTGACGGCGGCACGCCGCGGGGCGCCGCCGCCCGGAAAGGGCCGGGCGGTGTCGGCGAAGCGCAGGCCGGCCGCGGCGATGCCCAGGTCGGGGTGGGGGGTGGTGGCCGGCTGCGGGACGACCGTGCGGTGGTGGACCACCAGGGCGGTCTTGATCAGCCCCGCGATGCCCGCAGCGGACAGCGAGTGCCCGATCAGGGCCTTGCCGGAGGCGAGGTAGCACAGCGAGGGGTCGTCGTCGGGGTACTCCGTGCGCAGCCGGCGCAGGGCCTCCGCTTCGGCGCGGTCCCCGGCCGCGGTGCCGGTGCCGTGCGCCTCCAGGAAGCCCACGGAGGACGGGGCGACCCCGGCGTCCTCGTAGGCCCGGCGCATGGCGCGCAGCTGGCCTTCGGCGGTGGGGACCAGGGGGCCGGGGGAGGCGCCGTCGTTGGCCGAGCCGATGCCCTTGATGACCGCGTAGACCCGGTCGCCGGCGGCGAGGGCGTCGGCGAGGGGCCGCAGCACGACGACACCGGCGCCCTCGCCGAGGACGAACCCGTCGGCCTCCGCGTCGAAGGGGCGGCACACCCCGCTGCCGGACAGGGCGCGGAGCCTGGAGAACCCGACCAGGCCGTCGGGGGTGAGGTTGAGGTAGACGCCGCCGACGAGGGCGGTCCGGCAGGTGCCCTGGCGCAGCTGGGCCATTGCCTGGTCGAGGGCGACCAGCGAGCCGGAGCACGCGGCGTCGACGGCGAAGCTGGGACCGCCCAGGTCGAACTGGCGGCTGACGGTGCCGGCCGCCATGTTGAGCAGGCTCCCGGGCAGGGTGTAGGCCTCGACGGTGCCGAGCCGCCGGGCCCGGTCCTTGACGGCGTCGAGGAAGCCGGGGTGGTCGTCCGGGTCCGCCGTGTCGGCCAGGGCGAGGGTGCGCATGTGGCCCGTCATCAGGTCCTTGTACTCGGACACCGACAGCCCGAAGAAGACCCCGGTGTTCTCCCGGTCGAAGTCGCCGCGGCCCATCCCGGCGTCGTCGAGGGCCTCGCGGCTGACGTCGAGGAGCAGCCGGTGCTGCGGGTCCATGGCCCGTGCCCGGGCCGGCGGCACCCCGTAGTGCAGGGCGTCGAAGCGGTCCACGGAGTCCAGGAAGGCGACCTGGTCCGTATAGGCGGCATTGGGGGCCGACCGGTCGCCGGGGGCGTGGAAGGCCTCGTGGTTCCAGCGTTCCCCGGGCACGGCGCCGAACTGCCGGGCCCCGCTCAGCAGGAGGTTCCAGTAGCCGGGGACGTCGGGGGCGCCGGGAAAGCGGCAGCCGAGTCCGATGATGGCGATGTCAGTCATGGCGGGTCTGCCTCCGGTCCGGATGGCGCACGGCGCCTGCGGTGTGCAGGACGGTCGCTTTCCACCGTGCCCGGAGGCGGTGCGGGGCCGTAGACCCGGCTATTCGTTACTTGACAGGTGCGGGGACCGGATGCGGGAGCTTCAGTCGCGGGGCACCGGAGACCGGGGTCCCGCCTCGGTCGCCTCTCGTGTCGCCTGCTGGGTCGCCTCCTGGAGGTGGGCGGCGATCAGGGCGAGGTCGTTGGCGATGTCCAGGATGCCGCTCGGATCGGTCGTCGGGGTCGAGGCGCCGGTGACGCCCGCGTAGAACACGTCGAAGGTGCCGTCGCCCTTGTCCAGGTAGCCGGCGATGGTGATGGCGCCGATGCCCAGGCGGTTGTTGAGCGCGTCCAGGCCGACGGCGGCGCCGGTCTTGGCGAACACCTTGCCGCGCGCCGGGCAGTCGCGGCAGTTCTCGGCCAGCAGCCCGTCGACCCCGAGGACGGGCAGCGCCTCGCGGAAGAGGCGTGCCTCGGGGGAGCGCAGCCAGTACGTCAGCATCTGGATCTCCGCCTGCGGCGTGGACCGGTCGACGGGGTTGCCGCCCCGCCCGTCCAGGAGCTGCACCTGTGCGCGGTCGACCCCGGCCCCGTCCAGGAACGAGGCCAGGACGGGGAAGCCGTCCATGCACGCACGGCTGCCCTTGCTGACCGCCATCAGGCACATGCCGAGGTTGGCGCCCAGGTTGTGGCTCACCTTGAGGATGAGCTCGGCGTAGTCCGCGAAGGGCGGCGAGGTGTACGCGGCCACCCGCGCCCGGCCCTCGTACCCGGCGGGCAGCCGGTCCACCGGGTTGGCTCCCACCGGATCCGCGGTCACGTCCACCCCGGCCCGTTCGAGGGCCTCGATCAGCGCGGTCCGGCCGAAGGACGAGGGGTCGGTGACGGGGGAGACCTTCAGCACCGGTGCGGCCCCCGCGGCGATGGTGCCGGACAGCCGGATCTGGGTGCCGTCGCCGGAGGCCGTGACCGTGACGGCCGTGGGCTTGCCCGCCGCCACGGTCTTCACCGTGGAGGTGACCCGGTACGGGGCGACCTTCGGCCGCCAGTCCAGCCCGGCGGGCTCCCCGGCGCGGTCCCCGGGGGTGGTCGTCAGGTCGATGAGGTTGTCGTTGAGGATCAGCGGGGTCGGGGTGGGGACGAGGACCGGTTCGGGCTGGAAGAGCCGGTCGTCGACGATCACGTTCCCGTCGACCCGGGTGATGCCGGAGTCGCGCACCCGGCGCGCGAGGAGGTCGATGCCGGCGAGCGGGTTCTGCGGGGTGAGCGTGGCGCCGGGGACGTCGTCGGCGTAGGTGTGGTCGAGGTCGGTGAAGGCGACCGTGCCGTCGGGGCGGGTCCTGCCGCCCATGGTCAGGTCGCCCTGCGCGACCAGGGCGAGATCACCGGTCAGGGTGGCGCCGCGCCGCTCGCCGACCGCGTAGAGCGGTGTCACGAAGCGGTGGCCGGCGCCGAGGGTGTGCCAGGCACCGGAGACGCTGAACAGCTTGGCCGTGGATCCGGGGATGAAGAGCTGCTCGGGGAAGCGGCTGTGTACGGTCCGCCCGCTCTGCGGATCGACCTGGAGGAGCCCCCACTGCGCGTAGCGGTACTCCGGCTTCCCCATGATCTCCGTGATCCGCGGGTCGAGCGGGTCGGAGCCACTGCTGCTGTCGGAGGGCGAAGGCGAAGGCGAAGGCGAAGGCGAAGGCGAGGGCGAGGAGGGCGAGGGCGTGGCCGCGGCCGCCGCGCCGACGGGGAGCGCCAGGAGCAGGAGGGCCGCGCATCCGGCGGCCAGGCGCCGCCGCAGGGACAGGTGGGGGTGCGTTCCTCGTGGCACGGCGAGCCCCGTTCCTCCAGGCGGCGGGCTCCGGCGATGTCACCCGGTCGCGTGTACCCGGCGGTACGCGGGGTCCAGTCAGCGTGGCACGGCCGCATCCGGCACGCACTTCGCCCGGGCCCCGCCCCGCGGCAGGTGCGGTCCGGGGCGGCGGCGTACGTTGGGAGGGGGGAGGGGGAGAGGACGACGGCCGCTGCAGGAAGGGCTGACCCATGGCAGACACGGCTGGTGCCCACGGCACGAACAAGGTGGCGCAGTTCCTGGAGAGCCCCTTCGTGGGGCTGTCCCCCTGGATCGTCTTCGCCTTCGTGGTGGGGCCCGGACGCTTCGAATGGGCGGTGGGGCTGGCCCTGGCCATCTCCGTCTGCCTCGTCGTCGGCAGCCGGATGCTCCGTCCCGGATCCTCCCTGAAGATCCTGGAACTCGCCGACGTCGTGTTCTTCGCGATCCTGACGGTGGTCGGGGCCTTCGCCAGCGACGGCACGCGCCGCTGGCTGGAGACGTACGCGGGCGAGATCTCGAACATCGCCCTCTTCGTCATCGCCCTCGGCTCGATCCTGGCCGGGGTGCCGTTCACCCTCCAGTACGCCCGGGAGCAGGTCGACCGGAAGTTCTGGGACTCGCCCGTCTTCAAGCGGACGAACTACCTGATCACCGGGGTCTGGGGGCTGGCCTTCCTGATCAACGCGCTCGTCGGGGCGTACGGCGACCTCGTGCTGCGCGACCCGGACAACATGTGGACCGGCTGGATCATCCAGGTCCTCACCATCGTCGGAGCGCTGCGCTTCACCGAGAAGTATCCGGAGGTCGTACGGGCCCGGGTCCGGGCCGGCGCCGAAGGGCAGACCCCGGCCGGCTCCTGACCCCGGCCGGTACCCCGGCCGTTACCCCGACCGGTTCCTGACCCCGAACGCCCAGCGGGGGCCGCCGCGGAATCACCGCGACGGCCCCCGCTGCCGCGAGGCGCTGGATCAGCCGGTGAACCCGGCCGTGATGGAGGTGAACTGCCAGTCGCTCTGCGCGATGCCGGAGCAGGTCTCCTGCAGGCCGCCGCCGGGGCAGCCGCGGTCGCGGTTCACCGACCAGAAGGCGAGGCGCGCGATGTGGTGGGAGTTGGCCCAGTTGCGGATGTCCGTCCAGTTCTGGACGGTGGTGGTCTCCTGGGTGTCGCTGAGGCCGTTCATGCCCGAGATGCCGATGTGGGAGTACGCGGTCGCGTCGTCCCAGCCGTAGACGGACTTCAGCTTGGCCTTGAGGCCCTCGGTGGCGCTGACGGTGCTGGCGTACATGTCCGTCGAGGCGTTGCCGAAGTCGAAGGGCATGATCGTGAAGACGTCGATGCCGGCGTTCAGCGCCTTGGACTGCTCGATCAGCCGGTTGCCCCAGCTGGTCGGGCCGGTGGTGGCGGTGCCGAAGGTCAGGATGGTCTTCAGGCCGGGGTTGTTCTGCTTGACGATCTTGAGCGCGCCGAGGATGCGGTCCTGGACCACGGCGTTCTCGAACTCGTCGGTGTTCTCGATGTCCACGTCGATGGCCTTGAGGCCGTACGCGGAGATGACCTGCTGGTAGGCCCCCGCCAGAGCCTCGGCGCTGGAGCAGTTGGGGCCGAGCTTGTTGCCCTGCCAGCCGCCGATGGAGGGCACGATGTCACCGCCCGCCGCGCGGATCGCGGCGATGGTGCTCTGGTCCACACCGCCGGTCAGCGGGCGCTGGCCGTCCCAGGACGCGTTGCAGCCGCCGGAGGAGAGGATGAACGCCATGGTGAACCACTTGGTGCCGGTCGCGTTCATCACCGTGGTCGGGCTCGGCGGGTTGCCCCAGCCCAGGTAGAGGTACGGCGCGGCCTGCTTGAAGCCGGTCGGCGGCGTGGTCCCGGTGTCGGTGGTGACGTTGACGGTGTTCGAGGCCGCCGAGGTGTTCCCCGCGGCGTCGCGGGCCCGCACGGTGAAGGCGTACGCGGTGCTGGGGGTCAGGCCGCTGACGGTCGCGCCGGTGGTGGCGGAGGTCGCGACCTTGGTGGCGCCCTGGTAGACGTCGTAGCCGTTCACGCCGACGTTGTCGGTGGAGGCGGTCCAGCTCAGGGATGCCGTGGTGGAGGTCTTGCCGGTGGCGGTGAGGCTGCCGGGCACGGTGGGCGCCTGGGTGTCGGCCGGGCCGCCGCCCGGGCCGTCCAGGGTGATGTCGTCGGCGTAGTAAGTGCCCTGCCCGTACCAGCCGTTGAGGTAGACCTCGGCGCTCGTCTGGGAGGCTCCGGTGGTGAAGGCGACGGTCAGCTTGGTGTACGCGGATGCCGAGGGGGTCCACGTGGAGGTGCCGCCGGTGACTCCGAGGTAGACGTAGCTGCCGCGGACCCAGGCGGAGAGCGTGTAGCTGGTGTTGGGCTGCACGGCGACGGTCTGGACGCACTTGGCGTTGTCGCTCGCGCCGGCCGCGCCGGCCAGTGCCTTGCTCCCGCCGTGCACCGGCGAGGCGACCACGGAACCCAGCCCGCCGGAACAGGACCAGCCGGCCGTGGTGCCGGACTCGAAGTCGCCGTTGGAGAGGATGTTGGCGCCGAAGGCCGCCCCGGGAGAGGTCAGCACCGCGGCGGCGCCGAGCAGGGTCGCACCGAGGCCGCAGGCCAGCCGGGTACGCGTTCGGGTAGGGGTACGCAAGGAAGTGCCTCCAGTGGGAATGGGGGGACGGCATGGAGCGCGATGCGTGGGCGTGCGGCCCGCCGGGGACGCGTGGGGACGGGGCGGCGGGCCCGTGGGTGGGGGGCCTGCGGCCGGGCGGGCGTGGGGAGTTGACCTCGTATCCGCGTCGTGTGCGCTCCGTGGCCGGGAACCTAATCCTCCGGAAGGACCGCCGTCAACAGGTCTGGACCAACTGATAGGTGGTTATCTCAATCGGAAGGTTTACTAACCTTGAAGCTTGACAAGCCTCCCGCCCCTTCGGAAGCATGTCGCGGTGCCAGCCTCCCGCCCCCACCACGTCGCCGTACTCGTCCTCGAAGGGGCGAAACCCCTCGACGTCGGCATCCCCGCCCAGGTGTTCACGACCCGCGCGAGCATGCCCTACGAGGTCCGGGTCTGCGGCGCCGCCCCGGGACTCGTGACCGGCGGTGACGGCCTGTCGTACTCCGTCGCCCACGGCCTCGAAGCCCTCGCCTGGGCCGACACCGTCTTCGTCCCCGGCTACCGCTTCCCCGACCGCGAGGACCCGCCGCGGGCCGTCGTCGACGCGCTGATCGCCGCCCACGAGCGGGGCGCCCGGCTCGCGGCCATCTCCACGGGCGCCTTCGCGCTCGCCGCCACGGGTCTGCTCGACGGCAAGCGCGCCACCACGCACTGGCACTACACCCGGGCGCTCGCGGCGAAATGGCCGCTGGTCCGGGTCGACGAGAACGTCCTCTTCGTCGACGAGGGCTCCGTGCTCACCTCGGCCGGAGCCGCCTCGGGCATCGACCTGTGCCTGCACGTCCTGCGCAGCGACCTCGGAGTCGCCGCCTCCAACCACACCGCCCGACGGCTGGTCGCTGCCCCCTACCGGAGCGGCGGCCAGGCGCAGTACGTCCAGCGCAGCGTGCCCGAGCCGCTCGGCCCGCGGTTCGCCGCCACCCGCGAATGGGCCCTGCACCGGCTCGGCGAACCCCTCACCCTGGAGACCCTCGCCCGGCACGCGGCGGTGTCCCCGCGCACGTTCTCCCGCCGGTTCGCCGAGGACACCGGATACACGCCGATGCAGTGGGTGATGCGCGCCCGCATCGACGTGGCCCGCGAACTGCTGGAGCGCTCGGAGCGCAGCGTGGAGCAGATCGCCGCGGACGTGGGCCTGGGCACCGGCGCGAACCTGCGGCTGCACTTCCAGCACATCCTGCGGACCACCCCGAGCGAGTACCGGCGCACCTTCGCCCGGGGCGAGTGAGTCCGGATCCGCCGCCGCTGAGTCCGGATCCGCCGCAGCGAGTCCCGATCCACCGCCGCTGAGTCCGGATCCGTCGCCGCGAGCCCGGATCCGCCGCCGCGTGGCGCGATCCTTGCGGACCGTGGCGATCGCGCCGCTGTCGCGGACGCCCCGGACCGGCGAACCTGGTGGGGAACCCAAGGGACAGGGAACAGGGAGACACCATGACTCGCATCGCCATCAACGGATTCGGCCGCATCGGACGCAACGTGCTCCGCGCACTGCTCGAGCGCGACAGCAAGCTCGAGGTCGTCGCCGTCAACGACCTCACCGAGCCCGCCACCCTCGCGCGGCTGCTCGCCTACGACACCACCTCGGGCCGGCTCGGCCGCCCGGTGACCGTGGACGGGGACGTGCTCGTCGTCGACGGCCGCCGCATCAAGGTGCTCGCCGAGCGCGAGCCCTCGCAGCTGCCCTGGGCCGAACTCGGCGTGGACATCGTGCTGGAGGCGACCGGCCGCTTCGCCACCGCCAAGGCCGCGAGCGCGCACATCGACGCCGGCGCCAAGAAGGTGCTCGTCAGCGCACCGGCGGACGGGGCGGACATCACGCTCGCATTCGGCGTGAACAGCGACTCCTACGACCCGGCGCTGCACACGATCGTCTCCAACGCCTCGTGCACGACCAACGCGCTCGCGCCGCTGGCCGCCGTACTGGACGAACTCGCGGGCATCGAGCACGGGTTCATGACCACCGTGCACGCCTACACGCAGGAGCAGAACCTGCAGGACGGTCCGCACCGCGACCCCCGGCGCGCCCGCGCCGCCGCCGTGAACATCGTGCCGACCACCACGGGCGCCGCCAAGGCCATCGGCCTGGTCCTGCCGAACCTGGACGGCAAGCTCTCCGGCGACTCGATCCGCGTCCCCGTGCCGGTCGGCTCGATCGTCGAGCTCAACACCACCGTCGCCCGTGACGTGACCCGCGAGGACGTCCTGGCCGCCTACCGCGCCGCCGCCGAAGGCCCGCTCGCCGGCGTGCTGGAGTACTCGGACGACCCGCTGGTCTCCTCCGACATCACCGGCAACCCGGCCTCCTCCATCTTCGACTCGCAGCTCACCCGCGTCGAAGGCCGCCACATCAAGGTGGTGGCCTGGTACGACAACGAGTGGGGCTTCTCGAACCGGGTCATCGACACGCTCGAACTGCTCGCGAGCCGCTGACAGCCGCTGATACCGGCCCCGCTCACAGGGCGCGGCCCCGGCCCGGGTTACGGGCCGCCGGGCGCGGGCGTTTTAACGCCCCTAACCGCCCGGCGCCACGCGTTAACCCCCCAAAACGGG
>NZ_JBHXKA010000151.1:0-18456 GCF_042722885.1 Streptomyces sp. NPDC058401 | reverse complement strand
TTCGCGTACTGGGCGTACGTGGTCGCCTCGGCAGTGCGGCCAGGTGCGGTGCCAGGCGTCGCGGGCCCGGCAAGATCCGAAAGAGACGGCCTAGCGCAGCAGGACGCAGCTGGGGCTGGGTACGGGGAGCGGGGGCGCGGCCGGGGTGAGCCGGCCGGTGGCCGGGTCCAGGCGGAAGGCGCTGACCGACTGCCCGGCCTGGTTGGCCGTGTACACGTACCGGTCGGAGGCGTCGAGGGCCACGTCCCGCGGCCAGCGGGTACCCGGCGCCTTGGCGGTGACGGGCTGGGACTCGACGAGCGCGAGGCTGCGGCCCGCGTTGCCCACCCGGAAGGACTCGACGGTGTCGAGCCCCCGGTCGGCGGTGATCAGGAGCCCGCCGTCGCGCGTGAGGTGCACGGCGGAGGGGGCGTTGCGCGGGTTGATGCCGGGCGGCGCGACGGAGGCGTGGGAGACCGGGCGGAGCTCCCCGGTGCCGGCGTCGTAGGACAGCACGGTGACGGTGTGCCCGAGTTCGTTCGTCACGTAGGCGAGGTCTCCCCGCGGGTGGAAGACCAGGTGCCGGGGGCCGATGCCGCTGCCGAGCCGGACCTTGCCTGCCGGGCGCAGTGCGCCGGTGGCGGAGTCGAAGTCGTAGACGTGGATGTGGTCGTCGCCCTTGTCGGGGACCAGCACCCGGCGGCCCGCCGGATCGAAGGCGATCATGTGCGGATGCGGGCCGCGCTGCTCCTCGGGGTGCGGGCCGCGGCCGTCGTGGCGTACGACGGTCACGGCCTCGCCCAGCGAGCCGTCGGCCGCGACGGGCAGGACGGCGATGTGCCCCGAGTCGTAGTTGGCCGTGAGCAGGAAGCGGCCTTCGGGATGGACCGCGAGGTGCACCGGCGCCGCGCCGGCGCTGGAGCGGGGGCTGCCGAGCGGGTGGAGCCGGTCCCCGTCGATCCGGTAGGCGTGGACGGCTCCGGTGGCTCCGTCCGGGAGCTGGCTGACGGCGTAGAGGCGGGCCCCGTCGGGCGAGAGCGTGAGGAAGGAGGGGTTCTCGATCCCCCGCTGCCACCTCCTGACGTCGAGCCGGCCGTCGGCGCCGACGGTGGCGATGCCGATGCCGGGAAGGCCCGGCAGCCCGTACTCGCCGATCGTGAACCCGCCGATGTAGGCGTGGCGGGCGTCCGGACGGGGTGCTTCGCCCGCGGCGGTGGACATGCCGGTCCAGCCGATCCCCGCGAGGGCGCCCGCCCCGGCGAGCGCGAGGAATCCGCGCCGGTCGTACGAGGAGGCAGCAGCGGAAGCGGAGGAAGAGGCAGAGGAGGAACGGCGGTTCACAGGGCGGCTCCGAAGATCAGCCCGGGTGCGAGGAGGACGGCGAGCCCTCCGCCGCCCAGGGCCAGCAGGACCTGCCACCCGGTGCGCAGGTTCCTGATCCGGGCCCGGCGGCGGGCCAGGGCGAGCACCGCGACCGACGCCGCCCAGGCGGGGAGCGCGATGCGCAGGCTGACCTCGCCGGTGAACAGCACTCCGGCGCGGGCCGTGATGCATTCGGCCGCCGAGCACCCGCCGGGCGGGTCGGCGGAGGACCACAGGACCCCGGATCCCAGGAGGAGCAGCGGGGCCAGGGCGGCGAGTCCGGTGGTCCACACGTAGGGCGACAGTCCGGTGCTGCGGCGGGCCCGCCGCCGGGTGACGGCGAAGGCGGCCAGGGCGGGTACCCACCCCATCAGCACGCCGAAGAGCCCCGCGTGCGCGGCCTCCGAGAGCGCGGCCCAGGCGCCGTCCGCCCCCCAGCCGCCCCGTGTCAGGGCCAGCAGGCCGGTGGCGGCGGCGAGTCCGGCCGCGGTGTGCGCCCAGGTCCGTGCGAAGGAGGGGGCGCCGGCCCAGCCGACGAAGACGCCGGCCAGCGAGACCAGCAGTACGGGCGGGCCCGCGGTCACCCCCCAGGGCAGCGGAAACCCGGGCAGGCCGTCGCCCAGGGGCGCCGACCAGCTCCCCCAGTCGCCGAACAGGGCCGCCAGGACGGCCGTGACCCAGGCGGCGACGGCGCCGGCGTGCTGCACCCGGTCGGTCTCGGCCCGGGCCCGCTCGGCCCGTTCGGCCTCCGAGCGGGCCCGGTCGGCCTCCGAGCGGGCCCGCTCGAACCGGGCACGCTCGATCCGGGCACGCTCGCCCCGGTCCGCCTCGGCCCGGTCCGTCTCGTCCCGGTCCGTCTCGACCCGGTCCGCCTCGACCTCGGCTTCCTCCGTCTCCCCACCCCCGGCCAGGACCAGCGCCACGCCCCTGGCCCGGAACGGGGGAGATCCGGGGCCGGGGCGCGGCGCTGCCTGCGGGAACGCCGGGCCGGTGGAAGCCGGCCCGGTCGCGGCCCCGTGGGCGGCCGCGGAGGGGGGGCGGGGGACCGTCCCCTCCGAGGCGGTTCGTGGCGTCGGGCCGAGGGTGCCGGCGGCTATGTCCGCCTCCGGCTCCGCGGGTCCCTTCGCAGTCGCGGGGCGCCCGGATGCGGACGCTCCGGCGGGCCGGGCCGTGGTCATCGCCCGGCCTCGGCGGCGTGGGCGGCCCCGGCGGTGTCGCCTGCGGTGCCGCCCGCGGTGTCGCCTGCGCGGGCGCCGGCCTGCGGCGCAGGGCCCGTACGCTCTTCGGCCGCGGATTCCCGGAAGCCGTAGCGGGACCACCAGCGGGCCAGCGGTGCCGGTGCCCACCACGCCCACTTGCCCATCAGGGCCATGGTGGCGGGCACGAGCAGGCCCCGGACCACGGTCGCGTCGACGACCACCGCGATCACCAGGCCGACCCCGATCATCTTCATGAACAGGATGGACGAGGTCGTGAACCCGCCGACCACCACGACGAGCAGCAGCGCGGCACTGGTGATGATCTTCGCGGTGCGCTGGAGCCCGATGGCCATCGATTCGACCGGGTCACCGCTGGCCTCCCACTCCTCGCGCACCCGGGAGAGCAGGAAGACCTCGTAGTCCATGGCGAGGCCGAAGGCGATCGCCACGATGAGCACGGGGAAGTTGGCGTCCACGGCCCCGATGGGTTCGAAGCCGAGCAGTCCGGAGAGATGGCCGTCCTGGAAGATCCACTTGATGGCGCCGAAGGTGGCCAGGAGCGACAGCAGGTTCAGGATCACGGACTTGAGCGGGAGCAGCAGCGAGCCGAAGGCCAGGAAGAGCACCACGAAGGACACGACCGCCACGAACAGGGCCATCCACGGAAGACGTCCGCCGATCATGTCGACGATGTCCACGCGGGAGGCCGGCATCCCGGTCACCAGGGTCTTCGCGCCCTCCGGCGCGGCGGTGTCGCGGACCCCGTGGACCAGGTCCACGGCCGGGCGGGACATCGGGTCGGGCGCGTACCGCACCGTCACCCGGGCGTCGTTGCCCGCGAAGGCCGTGGGCGTCGCGGACGTCACTCCCTCGACCCGCTGCAGCCGGTCCGCGTACGCCTGCACGGCGCCGCGGTCGGCCGGACCGTCGAAGCGGACCACCGAGGTCATGATCCGGCCGGGGTTGGTGTCGAAGTCGGCGGCCAGGGTCTTGCTGACGACCTTGGCGTCCCCGCTCGAAGGCAGCACCCACTCGCCCGGCCGGGCCCAGTTGACGCCGAGCAGCGGCGCACCGAGGCCGACCAGGACGGCGACGATGGCCAGCGAGGACAGCAGGGGCCTCCGCATGACCGCATGGGCCGTGCGGTACCAGCGCCCCTGCGTCAGCGGCTTCTCCGCCCCGCCCCGGCCGCCCGGCAGCGGGACCCGCCACTTGTCGATGCGGTGTCCCGTGTAGCGCAGCAGCGCCGGGAGCAGCGTCAGCGAGCCGACGACCGCGAAGGAGACCACGGCGACGGCCGCGTAGCCCATGGAGGACAGGAACCGCGACGGGAAGAGGGCCAGGCCCGCGAAGGAGATCGCCACGGCGAGCCCGGAGAAGGCGACCGTGCGCCCGGCCGTGGCCGTGGCCCGCCGCACCGCGGTGTCCACGTCCGCGCCGGCGTGCAGTTCCTCGCGGAACCGGTTGACCAGGAAGAGCGCGTAGTCGATGGCCAGGCCCAGGCCCAGGATCGTGATGACGTTGATGACGGTGCTGGAGATCTCGGTGAACATCGTCAGCACGCGCAGCACCACGAAGGAGCCGAGCGCCACGAAGGTGCCGACCGCCAGGGGCAGCAGCGCGGCGACCGCGCTGCGGAAAATCAGCACGAGCAGGACGAGCAGGATCGGGATGGAGAGCATCTCGGCCCGGGCGATGTCCGCGCCGGTCAGGGCGTTGACCTGTTCGGTCATCGCGGCCACGCCGCCGAAGCGGGCGGTGACCCCGTCGGCCTCGAACTGCTCCTTGATCTTCGTCAGCGCCTCGACCTGGTGCTGGTCGTTGTCGTCGGCGAACTGCACGGTCGCGTACATGCGGGTGCGGTCCCGGGACACGTAGGCGTCGGCGCCCTGGGCGCCCGGGTCCCAGAAGGAGCTGAGGCGGGTGATGCCCTCGCGCGGGACGCCGTCGAGCGCCGAGCGGACGGCGCCGCCGAACTCCTCGGCGGTCCGGCCGGCGGTCTTCGACTCGTAGAGGACGATCACGTCGTTGGACTCGCGTCCCAGCGGGCCGTCGAGAACCTTGTCGGCCTCGACCGACTCACTGGCCGGGTCGTCGAATCCGGCACCGCCGGTGAACGAGCCGAAGACGCCGGTACCCCACACGCCGGCGAACAGCGTGAAGACGACCGCCGCGATCACGACCCATTTGCGACGCCGCGCGGTGAATGCTCCGATGGCGGCAAACAATTTTCTCTCCCTGGCTGGTATCGCTTTTGCTGAGGCTTGCTGAATAGGTCCGACCCCGCGCAGGTTCGGTTCACGACTCTTTCAGAGCCGGTAATCCCGCGGAATGCACATTCGGATTGTTTGCTATACCTCTTTCGACACATTCCCGGCCGCGCTGCGCACGGGAAGGACGAACCGGGTGGTGCGCCGCTGCGCGAGCGAAGCGGCCACTCCCACCACGAGCGACAGTCCGAGACCGATGGCCACCGAGTGGACCGGGTCGTCGCTGATGGCGCCGCCGAAATAGCCCACTCCCACGGAGTAGGCGGTCCATATCAGCTCCGCGAGCGCGGCCCCGGAGGCGAACTTCCCCAGGGGATACCCGGCGGCGCCCGCCGAGAGCCCGCCCAGCAGCCGCCCGCTCGGCAGGAAGCGCACGCCGACGACGAAGGGGAACCCGCGCCGGCGCACCTGCCCGGACATCCACTCGAAGAGCTCGCCGCGCCGTCCGCGGGTCACGACGCCCAGCCGCGCCCGGTCCCCGAGGAGCCGGCCCAAGCGGTGTATCAGCACGTCGCCGAGGAGCGCGCTGCCGGCCACCGACAGCACGACCAGGACGATCGACATCTCCCCCTGCGCCGCGAGCACACCGCTGGTGACCAGCAGGACGCTGTTCGGCAGCAGGGGCGGCAGGGTCGTGATCGCCAGGATCGCGTACGCCCAGCAGGCCCAGGCCGACAGGTTCCCCGCCAGGCCGGAGGTGACGTCCACCCAGGCCACGATCGCGTTGATGTCCACGGCCTTCCTCCATCCGTTCGACCCCGGCCACGAAGGGTCCGGGGGCTGCCGGCACTACCACTTTCGAGGCATGTGCCGGGTCATTGGTGAGTGATGACCCCAGGTCGGCGGGTCATTAGCGTCGGAACGGCAGCGGACGAACGCGCCTCCACATGAACTGTAACCTAAGGTATCGATAGATTCACTATCACCTATGACCAGCCTAGGGCAGGCGCACATGACCGACGTGATGCTGTTCCTCAAGGAGTTCGCCCGGACCCGGCGGGACACGGGAGCCATCGCTCCCAGCAGTCCCTTACTGGCCCGGGCCCTCACCCGCTACGTGATCCCCAGCCCGGGCAGGCCGCGCGCCGTGCTCGAAGTCGGCCCCGGCACCGGCGCCGTGACCCGGCACATCCAGCCGGCGCTGGGCCCCCTCGACACCCTCGAACTGATCGAGCCCAACCCGCGGTTCGCCGACCTGCTGCGGCACTCCTACCGGGACGACTCGCGCATAGGCCTGCTGCCGGGCCTGGTCCAGGACCACGAACTCGGCTCGTACGACACGATCGTGTGCGGCCTGCCCTTCGCGAACTTCGAGGCCCCCGTCGTGGAGGACATCCTCGGGCAGCTGCTGGGCTCACTGAACCCGGGCGGCACGCTGTCCTTCTTCGCGTACGCCGGAATCCCGCCCCTGCGCCGGGCCCTCACCTCGGGCGAGACGCGCGAACGCACCCTGGGCACGCAGGCGGTACTGGAACGGACGCTGCGGCGCCACCGGTTCCGCACCGAGACGGTGCTGCTGAACGTCCCGCCGGCCCACGTGCACCACCTGGCCCTGGTGGCACCCGCACCCGAACCGGCGCTCGCCGCCTACAGCGCCTGATCCAGAGCCTGGCTCTGCACCTGACTCTGCGCCTGGTCCTGCGCCCGGGCGGACACGCGTCCGGACGCGTCCTCCTGCGCGATGCGGCGCAGGGCCGACATGGCCGCGTCGCCGAGGAGGGTGCCGAGGACGACGCCCTCGACCTTGCCGTCCACACCGGGCACCCGGGCGAGGGCGGCCAGTTCGGCGCCGGCCAGCCGTCCGGCCACGGCCGCGTACTCGTCGAGCAGGGCCAGCAGATCGCCCCGGCCCAGGTCGCGGTAGGTCACGACGATCTGGACCAGCGCCTTCCAGCCGGGGTTCTCGGGCTTGACCGCCCAGCCCTGGCGCCGCACCAGCTCCTCGACGGCTCGCTCGGCGCCCGCCCAGTCCCCCTCCGGATTCGGGTCGGCCACGGCGCGGGTGACCGCGGACTGGGCGACGCCGAGCATGCCGTGGACCGTGCGGTGGGGCGAGTCGACCTCGGCGAGCACCGCGCGGACGGCGGCGATCGACAGACCGCCGACCTCCAGCATCGCCCGGATCAGCCTGAGCCGGTGCGCGTGCGCCTCGGAGTAGCTCACCTGGTTGGGGCTCGTCCGCTCTCCGGACGGCAACAGCCCTTCACGGGCGTAGTACTTGACCGTCGCTACCGAAACTCCGGTACTCCGCGCCAGCTCTCCGATACGCATTCCACCAGGATACTGCGTTTCCCCTCCGCGTTTACCCCCCGGTCACCACAACCCGGCCGGAGTCCACGGCATCCGCGAATTGCCCAGCTTTTATCGGTCTTGAATTTTCGCGCGATCACGCTTCCATGCCGGACTGCCACGCTCAATCCGTACCCAAACTCCCCTCTCGGAAGCCGAAGAACCCGGCCGGACAACCCGGCCGAAGAACCCAGCCGAAGGAATCAGGTATGACCACAGAAGTGGTTCCGGAGCTTCCCTCGGAGCCCGGCGATCTCACCTACGGACGCACCGTGGACCGCTCCCTGGTCCACCGGGCCGCCGTCTCCGAGGTCTTCGTGACCGACATCAGGCCCCTGACCGCCATGCGCGTGCGCACCGCGGTCCAACTGCCCCTGACACACGGCTACTACAGCGACCACGTGCAGCAGCCGGCCCTCTACGACGCCCTGCTGCTCCTGGAGTCGGGCCGGCAGGCCGCGATCGCCGGATCGCACGCCCACATGGGCCTGTCCCAGGGCACCACGATGATCGTCGACAGCTTCCGCATGGACCTGTACGGCCTCGCGGCGCTGAAGATCGGCTCGAAGCCGGGACGGCTGCACATCGACACCGAGTACTCCGGCAAGGCGAACCGGCGCGGCCGGGTCCGCAAGGGCATGGTCGCCCAGCGGTACTTCATGGACGGCGTCGAGGTCGGCGGCCACGAGATGGACGTGCTCTTCCTCAACCCGCACGAGAACGAGGTGCTGCGGCACGCCCAGCGCGGCACCCCCGCGCCCCTGACCTCGGACTACGGCCGCCACGGACCGGGCGAGGACGGCAGCGGACAGCTGCGGCCCGAACAGATCGGCCGGGGCAACCCCCTCAACGTCGTGCTGTCCCGCGCCGAGCGGACACCGGAGGCGGTCACGGCCCGGGTCACGGCCCGGGTCACGCCCCGCTTCGACAACCGCGCCCTCTTCGACCACGTCTACGACCACCTCCCGGCCATGACCCTCGTCGAGGCCGCCCGCCAGCTCGCCCTGCTCGCCACCGGCGAACCCCTGGCCACGTACGCCGTCGGCTTCGAGGCCCGGTTCGACCGGTTCGCCGAACTGGACGACACCGTCCTGGCCGAAGCGGCCCTCCCCTCCGGGGACGAGTTCACCGAGGGCGCACCCGGCACGGTTCCGGTGCGCTTCGTCCAGGCCGGCGAGGAGATCGCCCACGTCACCGTCACCACCGCATCCGGGAGCCAACTGTGAGTACGCGGCGCATTGCCGTCTGGACCGACTTCGGCGGTGTCCTGACACCCCCGATCTCCCACACCATGGCCGCCTTCTGCGCGGCACAGGACCTCGACCAGCAGATCCTCGGGCAGGCCCTCGGCAAGGTCACCGCCCGCTACGGCACGAGCGACCCGATGGAGCCCATCGACACCCCCCTCATCACCGAGGAGGCCTGGCTCGACGAGATCGCCGCCGTGCTTGCGGCCGATCACGGGATCACCGGACGCAAGCTGACGACCCTCGCCGACACCTGGTTCGACGGCCGCGAGACCAACCACGCGTGGGTGGCCGAGCTGCGCAAGGCGCGCGCGTCCGGCGCCTTCGTCGGAATGGTCTCGAACATGGTCCCGACCTGGGACGCCTACTGGCGCCGCATGGTCGACGTGGACGAGCTCTTCGAGGACGTCCTGCTCTCCTTCGAGGTCGGCCACCGCAAGCCCTCGCCCGCCATGTTCGCGCTCGCCGCGGAGCGGGCCGGGGTCCCCGCCGCCGACTGCGTCCTGATCGACGATCTCGCGCACAACGTCGCGGGAGCCGAGGCCGCCGGATGGACGGCGATCCACTTCACCGACACGGACACGGCGGCGGAGCAGCTGAACGCCCTGCTGGCCACGGCCCGCGCGTAGCCCGCCCAGCCCACGCAGTCGCCACGTAGTCGCCACGCCGTCGCCACGCCGTCGTCCGACCCCAGATAAGGAGCCCCACACCGTGAGCCGTTCCGTGCTCGTCACCGGCGGGAACAGAGGCATAGGCCTCGCCACCGCCCGCGCCTTCGCCGCACAGGGCGACAAGGTCACCGTCACCTACCGCACCGGCGAGCCGCCCGAAGGGCTCTTCGGCGTGCGCTGCGACGTGACGGACCCCGAGTCCGTGCGCCGCGCCGTGGAAGAGGCCCGCATCCAGCACGGGCCGATCCAGGTCCTGGTCTCCAACGCCGGCATCACCCGCGACGAGCTGCTGCTCGGCATGTCGGCCGAGGACTTCCGGGCCGTCATCGAGACGAACCTGCTCGCGGCGGTGGCGGTCACCAAGGAGTGCCTGACGGACATGGTCAAGGCCCGCTGGGGCCGGGTCATCCTCGTGGCGTCGGTGAGCGCCCTGGCCGGCGCCCCCGGCCAGACCAACTACGCCGCCTCCAAGGCCGGACTGATCGGCTTCGGGCGCTCGCTCGCCCTGGAGGTCGGACGCCGCAAGGTCACCGTCAACGTGGTCACGCCGGGCCTCATCGAGACCGACATGGTCAAGGACGTCACCGGCCCGCGCCGCGACCACCTGCTCAGCCAGACCTCCCTGTTCCGCGCGGGCCAGCCCGAAGAGGTGGCCGGCGTAGTGAAGTTCCTGGCGAGCGACGACGCCTCGTACGTGACCTCGGCCGTCATCCCCGTCACCGGCGGCCTCGGCGTCGGCCACTGACCGTCCCCACTGACCGTCCCCACCCACCGCCGCGCGCCATCCCCACGCGCGATCCCCCCACGCGTCACATCCACCCGTCACCTCACCCCGTAGGAAAGGAAACCCATGGCGAACGACAAGGTCCTCGAAATCGCCCACCAGATGGGCCGGATCTTCAACGATCTGGACGCGGAGGCCGCCCACCGGCTGGTCGCCCCCGACTTCGTCGACTACGAGGCCCCGCCCGGCACCCCCGGCGGCCCCGACGGCTACCTCGGCACCGCCCGCTGGATGAACTCCGTGTTCTCCGAGGCCGGCTGGGACCACCTCGACTCCTTCGCGGACGGCGACCGGGCCGTGATCCGGGTGCGGTTCACCGGAATCCACACCGGCAACTTCCTCGGCTTCGAGGGCACCGGCAACAAGGTCGACGTGGAGCACATCCACATCTACCGCGTCGGTGACGACGGCCTCGTCCACGAGCACTGGGCCTGCCGCCAGGACCTGTTCCTGCTGGCCCAGATCGGCGCCGTCGAACTGAAGCTGCCGCCCACGGGCACGCAGGCGTAAGCCCTTCACCGCCCCACCACTCAGGTCGCCGAACACCCCACGGGTTCGGCGGCCTGCGTGCATTTCTGAGACAGCACAGCCAGAGACAGCACAGCACCCGACAGACCGACTAGACCGACTAGACCGACTAGAGAGGAACGAAGCCGTGATGAGAGCCGACCGGCCGGCGTGGGCCCTGGTGGCGACCTCGCTGCCCATGTTCATGGTCGCCGTGGACAACCTGGTGGTCACCAATGCCCTCGCCGTGATCGCGGAGGACCTGAACACCAGCCAGACCGGCCTGCAATGGGTGGTCAACGGCTACATCCTGCCCTTCGCCGGACTCCTGCTCGCCGGCGCCGCACTGGGCGACCGGATCGGCCGGCGCCGCGTCTTCGTCTGGGGCATCGGCGTGTTCACCGCGGCCTCGGCGGCGTGTGCCCTCGCGACCTCGGTGGGCGCCCTGATGGCCGCCCGTGTCCTGCAGGGTGCCGGAGCCGCCGCGATCCTGCCCGTCTCCCTGACGCTCGCGGTCGCCGCGGTCGGCCCCGCCAAGCGGGCCCTCGCGGTCGGCGTGTGGGGCGGGGTCAACGGCCTGGGCATCGCCATCGGCCCGATGGCCGGCGGGATGGTGACCCAGGGCCTGGACTGGCACTGGATCTTCTGGCTCAACGTGCCGGTGGGCCTGCTGGCCCTGCCGCTCGCCCTGTGGGCCGTACGCGAATCCACGGGAGCGGCCCGTCCCCTCGACGTATGGGGGACCCTGCTCTCCTGCGGCACCGTCGTGGCCGCGGTCTGGTCCATCATCCAGTCCGCCGGAGCGGACGCCTCACCGCTGCGCACGCTCCTCGGCGTCGCGCTCACCGCCGCGCTCGGCGCCGCGTTCGCCTACCGCCAGCGCACCGCCGCGCACCCGCTCATCCCGCTCCACCTCTACCGGGTACGGCCGTTCATGCTGAGCAACATGCTGGCGATGGCCATGTACTTCGGGGTGTTCGGATCCATCTTCTTCCTGGCCCAGTTCCTCCAGGGCCCGATGGGCTACTCCCCGCTCGAAGCGGGCCTGCGCACCCTGCCCTGGACCGTGGCCCCGATGGTGGCCGTACCCGTGGCCAGCGCCCTGCTGGACCGGGTGGGCGGCTGGCGGCTCCAGGCCGCCGGCTGCCTGGCCCAGGCCCTCGCACTGGCCTGGCTGGGGCTGATCGCCCGGCCCGGGGTGTCCTACGGGCCGATGATCGTCGCCATGGTGCTCGCCGGCGTCGGCATGGGCCTGGTCTTCGCGGCCAACCCCGCCACGGTGATCGGCTCCGTGGAGGAGCACGAGCACAATCTGGCCTCCGGGGTGAACAACACCATCCGCGAGTTCGGCGGCGCCCTCGGCATCGCCGTGCTCACCCTCGTATACGTACACGGCGGCCTCCGCAGCGCTGTGCTGACGGGGGCCGCCGTGGTGTTCGCGGGCGCCTTCGCGGGACTGGCTATCGGCCGTACGACAGCACGGCCCGGGTCCGCGCCAGCACCTTCTGCGCACCCGAGCGCACGGTCAGATCGACCCGAACCGAGCCGTCTTCCCTGACCTCGGCCACCGCGCCGTCGACGGTGATGTCCACACCGTCGGCGGTGTCGGGGACGACGACGGGGCGGGTGAAGCGGGTTCCGTACTCCGCGAAGACCGCCTCCTCGCCGGCCCAGCCGCGCAGGGCGGTCGCGGCGAGTCCCATGCTGAGCATCCCGTGGGCGATGACCCCCGGCAGCCCCACCCGGGCGGCCGTGGAATCGGACCAGTGGATGGGGTTGTGGTCACCGGAAGCCGCCGCGTACCGGACGAGATCGGCCCGGGTCACGCGGAAGGTGCGGGTGGGGAACGTGTCTCCGGCGGCGGTCATCGGCCCTCCTCCTCGTGCCGTGAAACGAGCGTGGACGTCGTCGTGCACACCAGCGCGTCCCCGTCCGCCTCCCGGACCAGTCCGCGCAGGGTCAGTACGTCGTTGCCGTCGACGGTGGCGGCGCCGAGCACCTCGATCACGACGACGAGCCGGTCACCCGACCGGACCGGCCGCACCGCCTCGAACCGCTGGTCGCGGTGGAGGACCCGGGAGAAGTCGAAGCCGAGCCCGGGATCGTCGATCACCTGCCGCTCGGCGTGCATGGACAGCACGATGGGGAACGTGGGCGGGGCGGTCAGACCGTCGCCGGCCTCGGCGCCCACCGCGCGCGAGAACTCCCGGATGGTCTCGCGGCCCACCTCGTAGGGCTCGCTCGGCGGGTACGCGCGCCCCGCGAAGGACGTGTCGAAAGCGGATGGCATGGGATGGGGCCTCTCCTCGATGAGTGGTGCAGGGCAGGAGCAGCGGACAGGCGCAGGAGCCGGAGCAGGCGTACGGGAACGCCGACGGCCGGACAGCACAGCGGCGCCCGCGTGAGGGTTCGCGGGCGCCGCTGTGAGCCGGCCGGACATCAGCGGGGTGAACGCACCACCAGGGCGGCCGCGTTGCCGTCCCACCCGACGGAGGTGATGAGCGCGGTCACCCGCGTGACGGGCGGCTGCGCCCGCCACACCGCGAGGAGACCGGCGAGCTGCATCGCACCGCTCGCGCTGTACGTCTCGCCGAGCGCGTCGGCGATCCGCAGGGTCGCCGCCGGCGCACCGCCCAGCGCGGCCCGCACGCCGCGCCGTTCGACCGCTTCCAGACCGCGCTGGTGCACGGCCCCGAGGGAGACGACGTCGATCTCGCCGGCCTCGACCCCGCTGCGCGCCAGCGCGCGCGAGACGGCGTCCGCCAGCCCGTCGGCGTAATCGCGCGGATCGGGGGTGAACCGCGACTCGCACGCGAGGAGCTCGGCGAGCTCGCCGCCCGCGGGCCGGTCGGGCTGCACCGTGAACACCGCGGCGCCCTCGCCGAGCGGGGCGCCCTCCCGCAGCACCCCGGTACGGTGCCAGGCCCAGGCGGCCGCGGCGCTCAGCTCCTCCACGCCGCCGACCAGCAGCCGGTCCGCGCGCCCGAGCGTGAGCGCCAGCCGGGCGTGCCGGAAGGCGAGCAGGGAGGCCGTCTGGCCCCCGGCCACCGTGGCGTTGAGCCCGCGCAGGCCGTTGCGGATGGCGATCTGGCCCGTGGTGCTGTTCATCACGGTGTTCGGGAACCGGCCCGGATTGACCAGGTACGGCTTCTCCAGGGTCAGCGTGTCGTACAGCAGGGTGCTGTGCGTGGACACCGATCCGGTGTTCGTCGCGAGCACCACGCCCGTGCGCGCCCCGTCGACCTCGATCCCCTGGAGCACCTCCTTGCAGGAGACCAGCCCGAAGGAGGTCAGGCGGTCCAGGTACTTCGCACCCTTGCGCCCGAGCTGCTCCTTGACGTCCAGGCCCCGTACGGCGCGGACCGGACGCGGCGGGTAGGCCGCCGCGTCCTCGCCGACCGGCTCGTCGTGGGACGCCTCGCGCGACCCGCTGCCGCCGAGCAGGTGCCCGGCCAGCGCGTCCAGGCCCAGACCGGCCGCGGAGACGACCCCTGCCGAAGCCACGTAGAGCGGTTCGACCACGGTGGCGGTCACGAAACCCTCCCCAGGATGGTGATGACGTTGTTCCCGCCGAAGGCGAAGCCGTGGTTCTGCACGATGTTCAGGCGGGCGTCGCGGCCGGTGCCCGGCACGCAGTCGACGCCCTCGCCGAGCTCCGGGTCCGGCTCGGTGACGTGCGCGGTGGGCGGCAGGAAGTCCTGCTCCAGCGCCTTGCAGCAGGCGATCGCACCGAAACCGGAGGCCGCGCCCATGGTGTGGCCCAGCATCGACTTGATCGAGCTGATCGGCGGGATGCGGTCCCCGAACACCTCGCGCGCCGCCGCCACTTCGGTGGCGTCGTTGGTGGGGGTGCCCGTTCCGTGCGCGCAGATGTAGTCGATCTGCTCCGGCCGCACCCCCGCCGCCTCGTGCGCGGCCCGGATGCCCGACGCGATGCTGGTCGCGTCCGGATGCACCATGTGGGAGGCGTCGCAGTTCGCCGCGTACCCGAGGACCTCGGCGTACATGCGGGCGCCGCGCCGTTGGGCGTGCTCGTACGACTCCAGCACCAGCACCGCGCCGCCCTCGCCGGTGACGATGCCGGAGCGGTCCGCGGCGAAGGGCCGCGGAACGTCCTCGGCCATCGCGCCCAGGGCGTAGAACCCGGCGTGCGTCAGCCGGTTGACGGCATCGGCGCCGCCCGCCAGCATCACGTCGGCCTCACCGCTGCGGACCAGGTCGAAGGCGTACCCGAGCGCGTAGTTGGAGGCGGAACAGGCCGTCGGGATCGTCTGGGTGTCACCGGTCAGCAGCAGCTCGGAGCTGACCGCGTTGGCGATGCGCGAGGCCGGGGTCTGACCGGCCAGCCCGCCGTCGATCGACTCCAGTCCGCCCTGGATCCACTGTTCGGCCAGCGCCTGGACGACCGCGGACTCCCCGCTGGTCGTCCCCATGATCGCGCCGGCCCCGGCGGCTTCCAGCTGGCCCTCGTCGATCGCGGCGTCGGCGATGGCCAGCCGGGCGGCCGCGGCGGCCAGCAGGCCGCTGCGGCCCCAGCGCGTGGGATCGAGGCGCTTGAGGTGGTCTGCGGGGTCGAAATCGAGGACCTCGCCCGCATTGCGCCGCGGGAAGGCACTCGCGTCGAAACTCTCGATCGGCCCGGTTCCGCTCTCGCCGGCCCGGATGGCGGCCGCGAACACATCGGCACCGATACCGACCGGGGACACCGCGCCGAGCCCGGTGATGACGACCCGGCGGTACGTTCTCGCCGCCTTGCCGGCCGTGGACGCGGGTCCGGTCTCAGCCATTCGGGTTCTCCTTGGCGTACCGCTCGACACCGTCCACCAGGAGACGCAGGTTCACGAGTTCACCGAGGTCGGTCTTCGGAATGACCACACCCAATTCCTTCTCGATCCTGGAAACGACGGTGATGAGGGAGAGCGAGTCGCTGTCGTAGTCGTCGATGAAGTGGCCACCGTCGGTGAGCTCGCCTTCCTCCAGTTCGAGCTCTTCGTTCACGATCGCACTGACAGCCGCGTAGTAGTCGCTCACGGATGCCACGGTCTGCTGAGTCATGCGCTTGCCTCTCGTCGCCTTCGAACCGTTCGAACAGGACCGTATGCGGGTATGAATTGACCGAGCAAGGCCCCCACAACCAAAGAGGCAGCGCATTCCCCTAAAGTGGCAATACCGCTCCCCGATCCTCTCCGCACAGCATTTGCCTGGGGTTTTATCGACGGTTTATCGAGGGTCTATCCAGGCTTTATCGATATTCCAAACCTCCCTGCCAGAATCACCGGGACGGTGATATCAGGACGGCAGAAGAGGTCGAGATGAGCGGTCCACGGTTGGCTTTGATATTTCCCGGCCAGGATGCGCGGCATCCCGGAATGGGACGGCCCTGGGCCGACTCCCCCAGCTGGTTCCTGGCCGAGCGTGCGGGCGAGGTCACCGGGCACGACGTGGCCGGCCTGCTGCTGAACCCCGTCCACGGCACGGTCGGCGCGGACGGCGTGAACCACCCGCCGCGGACGGACGGCGCCCAACTCGCCACCTTCGTGCTGGAGATGGTGATCCTCGCCGATCTGCGCCGGGCCCTGCCCGCGGCCGCCCGGCCCCTGGTCTGCGCCGGGCACGGCGTCGGCGAGTACTCCGCCCTCGTGGCCGCCGGGATCATCGGCTTCGACGAGGCCGTACGCCTGGTCGCCGCCCGCGGCAAGGCGATGCAGGAGGCGTCCGCCGCCGTCCCCGGCACCATGGCGGCCGTGCACGGGCTCTCCCCCGACACCGTGGAGCGCATCGCCCGGTCGGTGCGCGAGGCCGGCGGCCGCGTCTGGGCGGCGCACCTCGACTCCGACGGGCGGACGGTCCTGGCGGGCGATCCGGCCTCCATGGCCCGCTGCCGCACCCTGGCACGGGAACTGGGGGCCGACGGAATCCTGCCCCTCCCTCTCGGCGGCGCCTTCCACACCCCGCTGATGGCCGACGCGGCGGCGGCCTTCTCCACCGCCCTGGCCGCCGCGGAGTTCCACCGCGGATCCGCCCCCGTCGTGGCCAACGCCGACGCGCAGCCCCACCACGGCCCCGACGGCTGGCCCGGCCTGCTGGAGCGCCAGCTGACCGGCCCGGTGCGCTGGGCGGACTCGGTGCGCACGATGGCCGACGGCCTGTACTGCGACATGTTCGTGGAGGTCGGCCCCGGCCGCACCCTCACCGCACTGGCCCGCCGGACCGCGCCGCAGGTGTCCCGCCTGACCGTCTCCGAGCCCGGTCAACTCCCCGCCGTCCCCCGGACCCTCGTACGGAGCGCCGCATGAACACCACCACGGACACGGACACGGCGGCCCACTGGGACGCGATCGTCATCGGCTCGGGCATCGGCGGCCTGGTGTGCGCGGCCTACCTCGCGGTCGGCGGCAAGCGGGTCCTGGTCGCCGAGCAGGGACCGGTAGCGGGAGGCAACAGCCACGTCTTCCGCAGACGCCGCGCCTACGAGTTCGACGTCGGCGTGCACTACCTCGGCGACTGCGGCCCCGACGGCATCCTGCCGGCCGTCCTGGACGGTCTGGGGCTCGGCGGCAGGGTCCCGTACGAGGAGATGGACCCCGACGGCTTCGACCGCATCGTGGCCGGGGGCACCACCCTGGACATGCCGGCGGACTGGAAGCGGTACCGCGAGCGGCTCCAGGAGGCCTGCCCCGCGGACGCCGCCGGGATCGACACCTTCCTGGACGTGATCGCGGGGCTCGGCACCGAACGCCGCGACGCGATCATCTCCGCCGCGGACGTGCCCATGGCGGAGCTGGAGCGCCTCGCCCCGCACTCGGTGGCCTGGGGCCGGCGGACCCTGACCGAACTCTTCGACCACTGCGCCCTCTCCACCCGCGCCCGCACCCTGCTCGCCGCCCAGTCGCCCAACTACGGGATGTCCCCGGACGAGGCCACGGTCGCCACGCACGCCACCCTCGTCGACCACTACGTCCGCGGCGCCTACTACCCGCAGGGCGGCGGGCAGATGCTCGCCTCGGGCCTGCTCGAAGTGATCCGCGCGCACGGCGGGGCCCTGCGCACCCGTGCCCGGGTGACGCGGATCGCCGTCGAGGAGGGCCGCGCCCGCGGCGTGGAGTTCGCGGACGGCAGTACCGCCGCGGCCCCGGTCGTCGTGTCGAACGCCGACTACCGCCGCACCATGCTCGACCTGGTGGGCGAGGACCGGCTGCCCCGGCGGCTGGCCGCCAAGACCAGGGACGCCCGGATGGCACTGCCCTGGGCCACCGTCTACGTGGCCCTGGACAAGGACATCGAGCGCCACGCCAACGTGTGGTGGTACCGCGGCGAGGACATCGGCCGCTACTACGAGGACCTCCGCTCCGGCGCCCCTTCCTCCACCACCGACTTCCTCTTCATGTCCTTCGCCTCCGGCAAGGACCACGTCGGCCGCCGCATCTGCCCGCCCGGCCACTCCAACTTCCAGCTCATGACGCTCTGCCCGCCCGGCCTCGAACGGTGGGGCGTCACCGAAGGCCCGGCCGACGGCGGGCGCTACCGCGACGACCCGGTGTACCGCAAGGAGAAGGCCCGGCTGACGGAATCCGTCCTGGACGCCGCGGAGGAGTTCCTCGGCCCGTTCCGCGACCGCATCACCCACGTGGAGACGGCGACCCCGCTCACCCAGGAGCGGTACACGCTCTCCACCGGCGGCACCCCCTTCGGCATGGCCCAGTGGGGCGCCGCCGGAGCCCGCCCGGACACCGCCACCTTCATCGAGGGCCTGCACATCGCCGGGGCGAACACCCGCTACGGCAACGGCATCACGGGCTCGGCGGTCAGCGGCATCGCCTGCGCCGGCCAGATCCTGGGCCGCCGCCTCATGCACGAGGTCCACTCGGGCACGGTCCTCGGGGACCCCGCGCTGCTCCCGGAGCGCGGCCCGGACTGGGACCCCCTGGCGGTGTCCCGCGGGCCCTCGCCCCGCCGGCTGTCGTGAGGCTGAGCGCGGACGAACGCCGGGAGACCGTGCTCCGGGCCGCCATCGCCGAGTTCGCCACCGGCGGCTACCACGGCACCTCGACGGAGACGATCGCCCGCCGGGTGGGCGTCTCCCAGCCGTACCTGTTCCGGCTGTTCCCGACCAAGCGCGCCCTGTTCCAGGCCGCGGCGGTCCGCTCC
>NZ_JBHXKA010000150.1:0-18509 GCF_042722885.1 Streptomyces sp. NPDC058401 | reverse complement strand
CCGGCGGACAGCAGCCGGCGCCGGCCCGGCACGCCGCCGCGCTGCGGGCCCCGCTGCCGGGCGGGCTCGGCCCCTGCATCGGGGCCGGGTGCCCCGACCCGTTCCCGCCGATCGAGGTCAGCAACGACCCGAACGGCTACGACGAGGGCATCAACATCTTCGTCGGCGCCGACTTCCTGGTCCGCGAGCGCGCCGCCGAGGCCGAGGGCAAGGTCGTCGTCCTCGGCAGTTTCGACCAGAACAAGAACCTGGCGCAGGCCGGCGGCGCGTACAACATCGGCATCGTCGGGGCGGGCTCGCTCGTGCGGCCCCCGCTGGGCTCGGACTACCTCACCACCGGCCGCAACGTCACGATCGCCGCCCAGCAGGAGCTGCTCGCGGACGGCGGGTTCGTCCGGCACGCGGGCACCGCCCCGGGGCCCGGCACCGTCAGCGGCACGCTCGTCGCCGACCCGGCCGCGGTCACCCCGTACGCCGGCCTGCGCGACCAGCTCACCTCGGCCAGCCGGTGCTACGCCCGGGTCGACGGCCAGACCCGCCCGGCCACGGGCACCGCCGTCAACCAGGACGGCACCACCGTCTTCACCGGGGACAACACCTCCGCGCTCCAGGTCTTCAACGTGGACTTCGACCTGGTGAGCGCGGCCAACGGCTCCATCGGCATCCGCTTCGACCGGATCCCGGCCGACGCCACCGTCCTGGTCAACGTCCTGGGCGCCAGCCGTACGATCAACACCTACGGCGGCAGCATCGTCGACTCCGGACCGGGCGCGGACGCCTGGAACGGCTACCGCACCCGACTGCTGTGGAACTTCCCCGACGCCACCACCGTCCAGCTGGTCGGCACCGGGCAGTTCCAGGGCAGCGTGCTCGTCGGCGAGCAGGCCTCGACCACCACCGTCACCCTGCCCGGCACCAACGGCCGCTTCTTCACCACCGGCGGGCTCGTCCACACCAGCACCGGTGGCGGCGGCCAGGAGATCCACGCGTACCCCTTCAACGGCAACCTGCCGGACTGCGGGAACACGGGTCCGGTCACGGGCGCCGTCTCCGTCACCAAGCAGGACGACACGGACAACCCGCTGGCCGGAGCCACGTACGAGCTGTGGCAGGAGACCAACGGCACCCCCGGAGCTCAGTTCACCAGCCCCGGCGGAGACACCAAGGTCGCCGACTGCGTGACCCCGGCGAACGGTGTCTGCTCCCGCACCGTCCCGCTCGGCACGTACTACTGGCGCGAGACGAAGGCACCCGACGGCTACCAGCTCGCGGACAACCCCGTCGCCGAACTGACGCTGACCGCGGAGAACGCCACCGCGGGCGCGAGCGCCAGCATGAGCAACGCCAAGCTCCCGGGCAGCGCCGAGGTGGTGCTGCGCAAGTCCGACGCCGACGGCGGGGCGCTGCTGCCCGGCGCCCGCTTCGAACTGTGGCGCGAGGCCAACGGCGTGACGGGCCTGCAGACCGCCGGAACCGACCCCGACGTGCAGCTCGCCGGGTCCTGCACCACCGACGCGCAGGGCAGTTGCACGGTCCAGCTCCCCGTCGGTGAGCGGTACTACTGGCGCGAGACGCAGGCACCGGCCGGCTACGACCTGCCGGCGAACCCGGTCACGCCGTTCGACCTCAACGAGGGCCACGTGACGACGGGCCTCGTCGTCACCGTCACGGACGAGCGGACCGAGGAGCCCGACCACGAGGGGTCGATCGAGGTCCTGAAGAAGGACGCGAAGACCAAGCGCCCGCTGCGCGGGGCGGTCTTCGAGGTGTGGAAGGAGACCAACAGCACCCTCGGTCTCCAGACGCGCGGCATCAACCCCGACCGCAAGGTGGCGTCGGGCTGCGCGACCGACCGGGACGGGGTGTGCGCCTTCCCGGGCCTGGACGACGGCTCGTACTACGTGGTCGAAACGGCCGTACCGGAGGGCTACGTCCTGCCGCGGAACCGGGTCACCGGTCCGCTCCAGCTGGACGCGAACACCCCGGACCACCGTGTGATCGTCACGCTGGAGAACAAGCGCGACGACCACGGCAAGGGCAAGGGCAAGGGCAAGGGCGGTAAGGACAAGGACAAGCGCCCGAAGGGCCCGCGCGAGTAGTCCGCCCGGGTGGGCCGGTGACCCTGCCGGCCCACCCCGCGCGCCGGGGCCGGGCGGATCCGGTTGGCTCGGATCCGACGGCCCGGCCGGCGGGTGCGAGGAGGTCCGGATGAGCACAGGCCACGCGGCAGGCACGGCCGGCACGATGGGCGCCCTCGGCAGGGCGGTCGCGACGGCCGCGCTCCTCGCCGCGGCCGCCCTCGCCCCGCCGCCCGCGGCCGCGGCGGCCCCGGCCCCCTCCCCGTCCCCCTCGTCCCCGGCCGCGTCCCCGGCGGCGTGCACCGCCGGGACCGGGCCCTACCAGCGCGAGCTGGAGGGCCACCTGGGCCGGAAGGCCGACGGGACCCAGGACGCCGCGGACTGCGAGGCGATCCGCACCTTCCAGCGGGCGCACCGGATCCGGCCCGCCGACGGCTACGCCGGGCTGGTCACCTTCCGGACCATGGTCGCGGTGGCCGCCCGTACGAATCCCAACGCCGCCGGCGGCTGCCCGGTCCGTCCGCACCGGGTGACCTGCGTGGACCTGGAGCGCCAGATCCTGTGGGTGCAGCGCGGCCGCACGGTGGTCTTCCCGCCCGTGCCCGTCCGCACCGGGCGCGACGACGAGGAGACCCGGACCGGCTGGCACGAGGTCTACTGGCGCAGCGAGGACCACGTGTCCACGCTCTACGACGACGCCCCGATGCCCTACGCCCAGTTCTTCGACGAGGGCCAGGCCCTGCACGGCCGCCCCGGCAGCCTGTACGCCCACGGCGGCTCGGCCGGCTGCGTCAACCTCACCGTCCCCGACGCGCGGCGCCTGTGGGACCTGCTCACCGAGGGCGACGCCGTGTACGTCTGGGGCGCCAAGCCCGGCACGGAGGGCTGACTTCCGCCGGGGGCGGGCCGACTCCCGGCGCGCCGACCACTCTTGGGACGGAACGGTGACACGACCGTACTGTCTCGTGATCCCCCATGTGATTTCCTGGCGAATAAGCGCGCGACTGTCCGCGCGCGGGGGACATGGGGAGAACGAGAGTGAACCTGCAGCCGATACGCGGCCGCGCCCGCACCGGCCTGCCGGCCCTCCTGCTGGGCGCGGCCCTGCTGTTCACCAGCGCGTGCAGCGGTGGGGGCAACGGGGGCGGCGCCGGCGGGAGCGGTGGCGGAGACGGGGGTACCGGGACGACCGGCACCGAGGCGTCGAAGGCCGTCGTGAGCGTCAAGCCGGACGACGGGGCCAAGGAGGTCGCGACGAGCGGCATCCTCAAGATAACCAGCACCGGCGGCAAGCTCACCACGGTGACGGTCGCCGACACCAAGGGCAACGCGGTGGAGGGCAAGCTCGCCGAGGACGGCGCGAGCTGGGAGCCCGCCCGCAACCTCGCCGCCGCCACCGAGTACAAGGTGCACGCGGTCGCCAAGGACGAGGCCGGCCGGGAGTCCGCGAAGGACACCGCCTTCACGACCCTCACGCCCGCCAACACCTTCATCGGCCAGTACACGCCGGAGGACGGATCGACGGTCGGCGTGGGCATGCCGGTCTCGATCAACTTCTCCCGCGGCATCACCAACCGCGAGGCCGTTGAGAAGGCCATCACGGTGACCGCCGAGCCCGCGGTACCGATTGAGGGCCACTGGTTCGATAACGACCGACTCGACTTCCGCCCTGAGAAGTACTGGGCGGCCGGTACTACGGTCACCCTGAAGCTCGCGCTCGACGGAGTCGAAGGCCGCCCGGGGGTCTACGGCAAGCAGACCCGTACGGTCACCTTCACGGTCGGCCGCTCCCAGGTCACCACGGTCGACGCCGCCGAGCACCAGATGAGCGTGGTCCGCGACGGCACGGAGATCAAGAACATCCCGATCACCGCCGGCGCCCCCGCGAACACCACGTACAACGGGCAGATGGTCATCAGCGAGAAGTACAAGGTGACCCGGATGAACGGCGCCACCGTCGGCTTCGGCGGGGAGTACGACATCTCCGACGTCCCGCACGCGATGCGGCTGACCACCTCCGGCACCTTCGTCCACGGCAACTACTGGGCCTCCTCGGGCACGTTCGGCTCCGAGAACGTCAGCCACGGCTGCGTCGGCCTCAAGGACGTCCGCGGCGCCGGTGACGGCAGCCAGCCCGCCGCCTGGTTCTTCAACGAGTCGCTGATCGGCGACGTGGTCGTCGTGAAGAACTCCAAGGACAAGATCGTCGCCCCCGACAACGGCCTCAACGGCTGGAACATGGACTGGGCGGACTGGATCAAGTAGCTCCGATCCGTACGCGGTCGACTCCGTACGCGGTCGAATCCGTACGGAGTCGAACCGGCCCGGTGCTGTGACCCACAGCACCGGGCCGGTCTCGGTTAACCGGCGCTAACCTTCCCGTATGACCATCTCTCTCGAAGTCTCCGAAGGCGTCGGCGTCATCCGGCTGGACCGGCCGCCCATGAACGCCCTGGACATCGCCACCCAGGACCGGCTGCGCGAGCTCGCCGTCGAGGCGACCGACCGGGCCGACGTCCGTACGGTCGTCATCTACGGCGGCGAGAAGGTGTTCGCGGCCGGCGCGGACATCAAGGAGATGCAGACGATGGACCACGCGGCCATGGTCGCCCGGTCCCGCGGACTGCAGGACGCCTTCACCGCCGTGGCCCGGATCCCCAAGCCCGTGGTCGCGGCCGTCACCGGCTACGCCCTGGGCGGCGGCTGCGAGCTGGCCCTGTGCGCGGACTACCGGATCGCCGCCGACAACGCGAAGCTCGGCCAGCCCGAGATCCTGCTCGGCCTGATCCCCGGCGCGGGCGGCACCCAGCGGCTGTCCCGGCTGATCGGCCCCTCCAAGGCCAAGGACCTGATCTTCACCGGCCGCATGGTCAAGGCCGACGAGGCGCTGGCCCTCGGCCTCGTGGACCGCGTCGTACCGGCCGCCGAGGTCTACGAGCAGGCACACGCGTGGGCCGCGAAGCTGGCGCAGGGCCCGGCCCTCGCGCTGCGCGCGGCCAAGGAGTGCGTGGACGCGGGACTGGAGGCCGACATCGACACCGGGCTGACCATCGAACGCGGCTGGTTCGCGGGCCTGTTCGCCACCGAGGACCGCGAGCGCGGGATGCGCAGCTTCGTCGAAGAGGGGCCTGGCAAGGCGAAGTTCTTGTAGATCGATGTTCGCGTAGATCGATCCCGCGGATCCTCCCTGTGGGTGGATTAGCCAGGCCTTAAGGCAGCCTTAAGGCGAACCGTTGATCCACTCTGGGTGACCATGGTTGTGCGGTGCGTCACCCCAGGTCAGGGGCGTGTGGCGGCCCTCGGGTTGCCGCACGCATATGCCAGAACCACCCCTCGGGATCACCGATTCCGGGGGGTCTTTTCCTGCGGAACGGCCCGAACGGCCTTACCGGGCCTTCATGATGGGTGCATGGCGGGTCTGGAGGGTGTGGAACAGCCGCGGCAGCGCAGTAGCGCTTCCGCCGTACGGCTCACGGCGGCCCTGGAGGACGAACTGGGCCTCAAAGCGCTGGAGTTGTACGGGAATCCGGCCGAGGCGGAAGTGACGCTGCCGTCGATGCCCGAGTCGGCCGGCACCGCCCGCCGGCTCACGCAGTGCGTGGTCGTGCGCCTGTGGGGGCTCTCGCCGCAGATCGCCGAGCACACGGTCCTGCTGGTCTCGGAGCTCGTGGGCAATGCCGTCCGGCACACGGGGGCCCGGTCCTTCGGTTTACGGATGCTCAGGCGGCGCGGCTGGATCCGTGTGGAGGTGCGCGATCCCTCGCGCGGACTGCCCTGCCTGATGCCGGTCCACGAGCTGGACACCACCGGCCGGGGGCTGTTCCTCGTCGACAAGCTCTCGGACCGCTGGGGCGCGGACCTGCTGCCGCGCGGAAAGTTCACCTGGTTCGAGATGCGGGTCGCCGACCGCTGAGCACGGCCCCCTGAAACGCCAGAAACCCCCTGTCGCCGTTGTGGGGCGCTGCGGGGGTTTCATGGGTGTGCCGAGGATCGAAGGGGGTGTGATCCTCGGCAGGGACTTCGCTCGGGTCAACGGGAAGCCGTGGTTCCGACTATGGCAGACGAGGGACCAAATGCCAAAAGTCCCAAGTTGGACATAAGTGTGCATATCCTAAGACTTTCTACCTAAATCTTAGGTGAGATGGGCCACGGGCCTCGTAATCAGTGCATAAAGATCGACCGCTCTGAGTGAATCGTTGATCACATAACGGACAGTCGCCGGGTGGCACCGGTTCGGCCGAAGGTCCCGAATGGGGTCAATCAATACCTACACGGGCATCCACCCCTTAAATGGGCGGGTGCTCTGCTACCCGGACCGCCGATCCGCTCTCCGTGCCGGCGCGGTGGTCGCCGCCGGCGCCCTCGCCGCCGCCTGTTCCCCCGCGGGCCCCGCGGCCCCGGCGAAGTCCGCCCCGGACAAACCGGCGGCACCGGCCCGAGCGGCCCCGGCCAAGGCGGCCCCCGCCCCGCGCCGGTTCGCCGGCCAGCCCGTGGAGATCGGGCACGGCCCCCGCGGCCGGCCCGGCGTCGCGCTCACCTTCCACGGCAACGGCGACCCCGCCATCGCCAAGGCGGTGCTCGCCGAGGCGGAGCGGGCGGGCGCCCGGGTCACCGTCCTGGCCATCGGAGCCTGGCTCGACGCCCACCCGGAGATGGCCCGCCGGATCCTGGACGGCGGCCACGAGCTCGGCAACCACACCCAGCGCCACCTCGGGATCAACACCATGCCCGAGGAGCAGGCGTACGCCGAGATCACCGGCTGCGCCGACCGGCTCAAACGGCTGACCGGCTCCATCGGCACCTGGTTCCGCCCGTCCCAGACCCAGTACGCCACCCCCCTGGTGCGAAAACTGGCCCAGCGGGCGGGCTACCCGCACGTCCTCTCGTACGACGTGGACTCCCTCGACTTCACCTCGCCCGGTGCCGCGGCCGTCGTCCGCACCGTCATCGGCCCGATCCAAGGCGGATCGGTGGTGAGCCTGCACTTCGGCTACGCGGACACGGTCGACGCGATGCCACCCCTCCTCGAAGAACTCGCACGCCGCAAACTGCGCGCGGTGACCACCACGGAGCTGCTGACCCCATGACGACCACCCGCCTTCCCCGGAAGGCCACCGCGTTGCTGGCCGGCCTGGTCCTCGCCGCCCTGACCGGCTGCGGAGCGGCCGACAAGGGACCCGCCGAGGCCCTCGGAACGAAGGGGCCCGCCGCACCCGTCAAAGCCGTGCCGGCGGCGCCGCCGGGCCTGGCCGGAATGCCGCCGCTCCTCGATCCGAACGACGTCTACGCCGCCGACCGGCCGAACAAGCTCTCCCCGGTGGTCAAGGACTTCCCGTCCCGCGTCTACGTGCCGAACACCTCCTCCAACACGGTGTCCGTCATCGACCCGGTGACGTACAAGGTCATCGACACCATCCCCGTCGGGATCCAGCCCCAGCACGTGGTCCCCTCCTGGGACATGAAGACCCTCTGGGTCAACAACAACCGGGGCCACACGCTCACCCCGATCAACCCGGCCACCGGCGAGGCCGGCAAGCCCGTGGAGGTCCACGACCCGTACAACCTGTACTTCACGCCCAACGGCAAGTACGCGGTGGTCATGGCCTCGATGGACAAGGAGCTGGTCTTCCGCGACCCGCACACGATGGACCGGGTGAAAACCGTCCCGGTGACCTGTTTCGGCGTCAATCACGCGGACTTCTCCGCGGACGGCCGCTACTTCATCGTGAGCTGCGAGTTCTCCGGCGAACTCCTCAAGGTCGACACCGAGAAGATGGAGGTCGTCGGCCAGCAGAAACTGCCCTTCGAGGGCGCGATGCCGCAGGACGTCAAGGTCTCGCCGGACGGAAAGACCTTCTACGTCGCGGACATGATGGCGCACGGCATGTGGGTGCTCGGCGGCGACAAGTTCGAGACCCCCAAGCTGCTGCCCACCGGAAAGGGCTGCCACGGCCTGTACGTCAGCCGCGACTCCAAGGAGATGTACGTCTCCAACCGGGGCGAGGGCTCCGTCTCCGTCTTCGACTTCACGCAGAACAAGCTGACGAAGAAGTGGGAGCTGCCCGACGGCGGCAGCCCCGACATGGGCGGCGTCTCCGCCGACGGCAAGGTGCTGTGGCTCTCGGGCCGCTACAACTCCGAGGTCTACGCCATCGACACCACCACCGGCAAGCAGCTCGCCAAGATCCCGGTGGGCAGCGGCCCGCACGGCCTCGCCGTCTACCCGCAGCCCGGCCGTTACTCCCTCGGCCACACCGGCATCTTCCGGTAGGCCGCGCGTACGCACGACGCGGGTGTGCCCCGGGAACTCGCACAGCTCCCGGGGCACGCTCTACCGCTCACCGCCGTCTCCTCACCAGGCGACGGGGAGCCGCTCGGGAAGCCGCTTGATGAAGCCGGTCCGCCACACGAGGTTCTCCGCCGGCACCGCGAGACGCAGCTCGGGCAGCCGCTCGACCAGCACCTCCAGTGCGATCTCGGCGTGCGCCCGGCCCAGCGCGGAGGCCGGGCAGAAGTGCCGGCCGGCGCCGAAGGCGAGGTTGGCGTTGGGGCCCTCGCGCTCCAGGTCCAGCTCGTCGGGGTTCTCGAAGGCCTCCGGGTCGAAGTTGGCCCCCTCCAGCAGGACGAGCACCAGCTCGCCCTCCTTGACCAGCACCTCCCCGACCTGGATGTCCGCCATCGCGATGCGCGGCAGGCCGTCGCCCACGGACAGGTTCCAGCGCAGCAGCTCGTCCACGGCCTTGCCCATGCGCTCCGGGTGCTTGCGCAGGTACCCGATGAGCTCGGGCTTCTGCAGCAGAGCCAGGACCGCCAGGGTCAGGAACGCGGAGGTGGAGACGGCGCCGGCCCCGAAGAGGGAGACGGCGACGGTGGCGAACATGTCGTCGGTCAGGTGCGCCGACTCCGGGTCCGCCTCCTTCAGCTCGGCGAACTTGCCGAGGAGCCCCGTACGCTCCTCGGCAGGCAGCGCCAGCTGAGCCTTCAGCTGCTGCTCGAAGTAGCCGACGTCCTTGTACCAGTTGAGCGCGGAGTCGGCGAAGGGTTCGCGCGCGGTCATGAACGCGACGTCCAGCCCCGACATCAGCCGCCGCCAGTCCTCGAACGGCACGCCCAGCACCTGGCAGTGCAGGGCCGCCGAGAAGGGGTCGGCGAACCCGGCCCGCAGGTCGGCGGGCCCCCCTTCGGCGAGGAGCTGGTCGATGAGCTCGCCCGCCTTCGCGCGCAGCCAGTCCTGCAGGCCCTTCTGGCGCGGGTTGAGCGCCTTCATGACCGCGTTGCGCAGACCGGCGCTGTTGATGTTGCCCATGTTGTTGACGACCTCGGGCGGGATCGTCAGTGCGTACTGGCGCGGGACGCCGGCGTTCGCCGTGTCCTTGAGGCTGAAGCGCTCGTCCTCCAGTACCTGCTTGGCCAGCGCGTAGCTGCTCACCAGCCAGGCCGGATCCCCGGTGAGGGTGCGGACCTTCGCGACCGGCGCCTTCTCGCGCAGCCAGGTGCACTCCTCGGGGAGCACGTCACCGCGCCGCGAGAGGGGGAAGTCGATGAGCGGCCCGGTGGTCTGTCCGGTGCCCTGATCGGAATGGGCCTCAAGCTGCTCGACGCTCATCGACGGTCCCTTCGGCTGGTGCGGTGTGCGCGTGCGTGTTCGGGTGGTTCGGGTTGCTCTGTGCCTTTTCGGCCGCCTCGGGCCGCACCACGGCGTATGCCTGGTTCCTCGTCGCGCGCAGTCCCCCACCGCGCGAGAAGAGGAGGTCGGTCATCGGCATCTTGACGTGGTACGCCGCCACGGAGGACGGGACGTCGAGAATGCTCGGGGTGTCGATGAAGAACGGCAGCTCGGCCGCCATGTAATCGAAACACACCTGCAACTGCGCGTCGGTGATGGATTCACCTTCCGGCAACTTGGAGCCGACAAAGTGCAGGGCCATTTCCTCGCAGCCCTTGCGGAATTTGTCGTCGGTCTCCAGGAAATGGAGTACGCGGCGGTGCAGAAGTTGGTAGACGGGGTTCGTCTGGAACTCCGAAAGTGCCCTCACGCGGATCTCGGCGTGCGGAGGTCCTGATTCCTCCACGCCCTTGAGAATCCGTCGCCGGACTGCCTTGATTTCCTTCGTCGCACGCTTCTCCGCGTGTTCCTGGGTGTAGCCGAAGGCGGCGAACATCCTGTCCACGTGGAGGTCTGCGTAGACGAAGTCGACCTGCGCGAAGCGGGTCGTGGCCCATCGGGAGAGGTCGGATATGCGCTCGGAGCTGAAGTAGCTGTTGCCGGGGCTCACCCCGATGAGCACATGGTCGCCGTCTTCCCAGATGTGGTGGCAAGTGCGGGTGAAGGGCAGAACTTCGAATGATGCGTCAGCTGTGATCGTCACCTGTGTGATCGCCCTTGTTGCCGCTTGTCCCTGGGAGCCCTGCGCTCCCGGTGTGGCGGCAATGTCGCTACGTTATGCCGTGGTCCCGGAGCGTGACAAGTGGGGGCTTGAATTGTTGGCTGGAATTATCGCTTCCGCACTACGGAAGAGTAATTGAATTTCTATCTGCCGCTCGAACGGGACCCGGGGCGTGAGGGGGCCGGGCGTGCCGCTACCCTGAGCCGGTCAACAAGCACCAAGAAGGGGTGGACCCAGTGGCGGACATCGAGAGCGCACGGACGACGTTCGGCAAGTTCGACGTGAACGGTGACGGCTTCGTGACGGCGGACGAGTTCCGTTCGGCGATGGCGGCGATGGGCGACCCGTTCGTCACCGGCCCGGTCGCGGAGGCCGTGATCGCCGCCAAGGACTCGAACGACGACGGCCTGCTGAGCTTCGACGAGTTCTGGGCCTCCCTGAACAAGTAAGCCTTTGCGCCGCCCTTGGCCCCCTGTCGGGCCGGGGGCGTGCGTCAGCCCTGCCCGGTCCCGCCGGCCATGGCCTCCACCTCGGCGAGGGCCTCCTCCAGCCAGCGCAGCCAGAAGGTCTCCAGCCCGGTTCCCGCGTGCAGCACGACACGCCGCAGCCGGTCCTCGTCGGACTCCCGTCCGGCCGGGAAGTCCCTCTCCTCGATGCCCTCGTACACCGCCAACTGGGCCCGGTGCAGCTCCAGATGCCGCCGCAGCTCCGCGGCCAGCCCCTGCGGCCCCACCACGGCGGCCGCCCGGATCCGCAGCAGCAGCGGATCGCGCACCGGCTTGGGATCCTGCGCCTCCCCGACCCACCGCGCCAGCTCCCCGCTCCCGGCCGGCAGCACCTCGTACTCCTTCTTCTGCCCCCGTACGGGCCCCTCGCTGGGCAGCGCCCGGATCAGCCCGGACTCCTCCAGCCGGCCGAGCTCGCGGTAGATCTGCTGGTGCGTCGCGGACCAGAAGTACCCGATCGACCTGTCGAACCGCCGGGTCAGCTCCAGCCCCGACGAGGGCTTCTCGAGCAGGGCGGTGAGGATGGCGTGCGGGAGCGACATGCGGCCATCCTAGGTTTGCGGCAGATCGAGGACCGCGATCCCCTGCTCCGTGGCCACGGCCAGCCGGCTCCCGTCGGGGTGCGGGGCCGTCACCGGCGAGGGGATGTGGGTGACCCCGTACGCCCCGTCCCGGTGCCACACGCGGATCTCCGGCCATTCCCGCAGGACGCCGCCCGTGGTGGCGTCGACCAGCCGGGGGTGATCGGTCAGCGAGGCCACCAGGTTCCCGCCGCACCCGACCAGGGTTCCCCAGCCGCCCGCTCCGGCGCTGCGCCGCAGCCAGCGGCCTTCCCGGCAGGACCACACGCCCAGTTGCCCGTCCTGGAGGGCGGGGGCCTCCGCGTCGCCCGGGCCCTCACCGGTCCCCGAGACGGCGACCCGGTCCGCGTCGAGCCAGCAGGCGGAGCCGACCTCGGCGTAGAGGGCGGCCGGGCCCAGGAGCTCCCCGTCCCGGTCCAATGCGGTGGGGTCGACGAACGCGGCCGCCAGATCGTAGACGTTGGCGATCCCGAACGGATGCCACATCCAGCCGGCCACCAGGAGCTTGCGGCCGTCGGGGGAGACGGAGAGCCGCGACTGGAACAGATCACCGGCAGTGCGCCGGCCCGTGGTGAGCCGCTCGCCCGTGGCGACGTCCTCGACCTGGAGGACGTCGTACTCCTCCGGGCAGCTCACCAGCACCTCGCGGCCGTCCGGCAGCGCGCCGAGGGCCACCGCGTGGTCGTAGTCCTCGGGAAGGTTGTCACCCCGTGGCAGCTCGCGCGCGATCCGCTCGCCGTCCAGCAGCACGGCCGTGGTGCCGCGCTCCTCGTAGAGCACCGTCCAGCGCCCCGAGGGGGAGCGCACCGCACGGTCGCACCAGGGGGACGCCGGACGGCGGCCCGGATGCTCCCGGCCGTCCGGGGTCCAGCGGCGGAAGCCGCCCACCGGGTCGACCAGGTCCTCGCCCTCCCAGAACAGGGACTTCGGTTCGGATCTTGCCTTCAGCGTCTGCATGGACGGGCAACCTACCTACTGCCAGGCGGCCAGGGCCTCCGGATTTCGGGGGCCGGGGGCGTCCGCCGCCAGGAGGCCGTGGGCCCGCAGCAGTGCGGCCACCGCCGGGGACCAGGCCGGACGCAGGCCCGCCGAGGTGAGGAGGGCCGGCTCCGAGAGGAGGGCTTCGGCCGGGCCGAAGCGGATGCCCGTCGGGGTCAGGACCGCCGCGTCGTCGGCCCAGCGGACCGCCAGGTCCACGTCGTGGGTGGCCATCACCACCGTCGTGCCGGAGGCGCGCAGTCCCGCGAGGACGTCGAGGAGCCGCTCCTGGCCGTCCGGGTCCAGGCCGGCCGTCGGCTCGTCGAGGATCAGCACCCGAGGGGCCATCGCCACCGCCCCCGCGATCGCCGCACGCTTGCGCTGCCCGTAGGAGAGCAGGTGGGTGGGGCGGTCCCGGAGCCGGGTGATGTCCAGGGCGGCGAGGGCCGAGTCCACGCGGGCCCGGACCTCCGGGGCGGGGAGCCCCAGGTTCATCGGGCCGAAGGACACGTCCTGTTCGACCGAGGCCGCGAACAGCTGGTCGTCGGGGTCCTGCACCACCAGCTGGACGGACGTGCGCAGCCGGGTGAGCCCGGCCCGGTCGTACGAGACCTGCGTGCCGTCCAGCCGCAGCGATCCCGCGCCGGGCCGCAGGCCGCCGCTCAGCAGCCGCATCAGCGTGGTCTTGCCGCTGCCGTTGCGGCCGAGCAGGGCCAGCGCCCGGCCCGGGGCGATGGCGAAGTCGACGCCGGTCAGGACCGTGGGGCCGTCCTCGTAGGCGTAGGCGGCGCCGGACAGTTCCACTACCGGGTTCACAGGGCGAGCCCCTTCAGGGTGAGGGTCAGGGTGATCAGGGCCGCCAGCAGGCCGGCGGTGGCCGTCAGGAAGCGCCACGACAGGGACGCCTCCGGTACGAGGACCCGCAGCGCGCCGTCGTAGCCGCGGCCGGCCAGCCCAGCCTGGAGCTTGGCCGCGCGGTCGAAGGCCCGTACGAAGGAGGTGGCGGCGAGCCCGGCCAGGGAGCGCCACACCGCCGCCCGGCCGGTGTGCCCGAGCCGGGCCGCCTGGGCCCGGCGGACCTGGGCCATGGAGTCGAGCAGCAGGAAGCCGATCCGGTACATGACCAGGGCCACGTCCACCACGGGGGCCGGCACCCCGGCCCGGACCAGCCGGGGCAGCACGTCGGAGACCGGGGTGGTGAAGGCGAACAGCAGCAGCCCGAGCGAGGCCGCCGAGGTGCGCAGCAGCAGTTCGGCGGCGAGCCGGGGGCCGTCGGGGGCCAGGGACACCGGTCCCGCCGGGCCGCCCACGGCGAACAGCAGGGGCAGCGCCCCGGTGAAGCAGAAGCCGAGCGGGATCCGGAAGGCCCGCCAGAGCTGCCGGCCGGCCACCCCGGCCGGGCCGAGCAGCACGGCGAGGGTGGCGGCGGCCACCAGCGGCCCGCCCGGCCAGGGCGGCAGGCACACGGCGGTGACCGTCAGCCCGATCCCGAGCAGGGCCTTCTCCAGCGGGTGCCGGCCGCGCCAGCGGCTGCTGTGCGCGGCAACGTCGATCGGCAGCACCCGGCTACGCCTCCGGGGCGGCGGCGGGAGCGGGAGCGGCAGCAGCGGCCGCCCCCTGGCGGCGGCCCTTGCGGACGCCGAAGTAGTAGGCGAGCACGCCCGCTCCCAGGGCCGCCTGCAAGGCGAACAGTGCGGACTCGATCTCGCCGGACGGGGGTTCGTAGAGAGGGGAGAACCAGGGTTCGTAGTCCGGCTTCAGCTCGGTGATCGCCGTCTCGGCCTGCGCGTCGGCGCCGGCGAAGGGCTCCTCCTTGTGATCGCCCATCCCCAGCGCGACCGGGAGGACGGCGAGCGCCGCGACCAGGAGCAGCAGCAGGGTGTTGATCTTCGCGTTCTTGGACATCCCGCTCATCAGGCCGCCGCCTTCTCTCCGGTGCGGGTGGCCGTCAGCTTCGCGACGCCCAGCCGGACCAGGTCCGACTTGCTGGACGCCATCAGCAGCCGCATCACGAGGACGGTCAGCAGCCCCTCGCTCACGGCCAGCGGGATCTGCGTGACCGCGAAGATCCCCCCGAACTTCGCGAGCGAGCCCATGAACCCGGAGGCCGGGTCCGGGAAGGCCAGGGCGAGCTGCACGCTGGTGACGCAGTAGGTGACCAGGTCGGCGAAGAAGGCGCCGAAGAACACGGTCACCATCAGCGGGGCTCCGGACTTCCGCAGCAGCCGGTAGACGGCGTACCCCGCCCACGGGCCGGCGATGGCCATCGAGAAGACGTTGGCGCCGAGGGTGGTGAGCCCGCCGTGCGCCAGCAGCAGGGCCTGGAACAGCAGGGTGATCGTGCCGAGCACCGCCATGATCGGCGGCCGGAACAGGATCGCCCCGAGCCCGGTGCCCGTGGGGTGCGAGCAACTGCCCGTCACGGAAGGGATCTTCAGGGCGGAAAGGACGAAAGTGAACGCTCCGGCCGCACCGAGGAGCAGGGTGCTCTCCGGGTTGGCCTTCACCTCGCGGGTGAGCGCGCGGACGCCGTGGACGACGAAGGGGGCGGACGCGGCGCCCCAGGCGACCGCGTGCAAAGGGGGCAGGAACCCCTCGGCTATATGCATGGGTAGGGAGACCTCTCCAGCACCTCGTGGATGGACAACGCGCCCCGGCCGGTCTCCTGGCTCACGGGTTGACGTCCATGCTCCGCCTTCCCGGGCAGCGCGGAACCTCCCGCGCAGCCCAGTGGCTTTCCCGCAGGAGTGGAGCCGGACTTCCCGATCACAGTGGCGAGGGCCGCACCGGTTTCCCACCGGTTTCCCGAACACCAAGGCCCGCTGACCCTAGTCGGCCGCGCGGACCGGTCACAACCCGCCCCAATCGCGCCATGCGGTGACCGTATTCCGCTTGTGCGTCACGCACCGTGTTCCCACCGCTACTATCGGCCTCAATAGCCCCACCTGAAAAGGGAGTTCCGCATGTCTGTGACCGCCGAAGACTGGCTGCCCCGCGTCGCCGCGCTGTTCCGCACGTACGACCTGGACGGGGACGGGCACCTCGGCCGCGAGGACCTCATCGCCTACGCCGGCCGCCTCGCCGAATGGCTCACCGAGCCCGGGGACACCCGCCGCAGGGCCGCTCTCCACGACGCCTACTCCGAGCTGTGGTCGCAGCTGCAGGCCGCATCGGACACCGACCGGGGCGGCCGGATCAGCGAGCAGGAGTTCGTCGCGGCGGCCGCGCGCGACGCCTTCGACGGCGACCGCTACTTCCGCGAGTCCACCCTGCGGGCCCTCGACGCCCTTGCCGACGCCCTGGACCGGGACGGCGACGGCCGCATCGACCGCGCGGAGTACGAGCGCCTCTTCGGGGCGACCGGCATCGACGGCTCGCTCGACGCGCTCTCCTTCGACCGGGTCGACGTCGACGGCGACGGTTCCATCAGCCGTGAGGAGCTGCGGGCCGCGGCCGTGCACCTCTACCCGCTGGCCGACCCGAGCTGGCTCACCGGAGCGAGCGGCCGCAGCGACCGCCCGCGCGGCATCGCCCTGGTCGCCCACGACGCGCGCAAGGCCGACCTGCTCGCCTGGACGGACCGCAAGGCCGCCGAGCTCAAGCCGCACCGGCTCTACGGGACCGGCACCACCGGCACCCTGATCAACCGGCGGCTCGGCCTGGACGTCGCCCCGCTGCGCAGCGGGCCGCTCGGCGGGGACCAGCAGATCGGCTCGCTGATCACCCAGGGGCAGATCGACCTGCTGGTGTTCTTCTTCGACCCGCTGGCCTCGCACCCGCACGGGGACGACGTACGGGCCCTCATCCGGCTCGCGGTGCTCGGCAACGTCCGCCTCGCCCTGAACGCGGCGAGCGCGGACGCGATGATCGAATCCCTGTGACCCCGACCCGGGCGCCGGCTCCGACGTCGGGCTGAGCCCGGACGGGCGCGGCCCGGTGGCGGCCACGGCGGTCGCCGGTGAGGCTGGGCGGGTGGCTATCGATCCCGCGCGCGACCTCGACTACTCCGACCTGACCGCCGTGTACGTCAACTGCACGCTCAAGCGGTCCCCCGAGCCCAGCAACACCGAGGGCCTGATCGGCAAGAGCCGCGCGGTGATGGAGTCGGCCGGAGCGCGGACCTCGCTCATCCGCGCCGTCGACCACGACATCGCCACCGGTGTCTGGCCCGATATGACCGAGCACGGCTGGGAGAGCGACCAGTGGCCGGTGCTCTACAGCCAGATCATGGACGCCGACATCCTCGTGCTGTGCGGCCCGATCTGGCTCGGGGACAACAGCTCGGTGATGAAGCAGGTCATCGAGCGGCTCTACGCCTGCTCCTCGATCCTGAACGAGCAGGGCCAGTACGCCTATTACGGGCGCGTGGGCGGGGCGCTGATCACGGGCAACGAGGACGGCGTCAAGCACTGCGCCATGAACGTCCTCTACAGCCTCCAGCACCTCGGCTACGCGATCCCCCCGCAGGCCGACGCCGGATGGATCGGCGAGGCCGGACCCGGTCCCTCGTACCTGGACCCCGGATCGGGCGGCCCCGAGAACGATTTCACCAACCGCAACACGGCCTTCATGAGCTGGAACCTCATGCACCTGGCCGCCCTGCTCAAGCGGTCCGGCGGGATGCCGGCGCACGGCAACCAGCGCTCCCTGTGGGATGCGGGCTGCCGTTTCGACTTCCCGAACCCCGAGCACCGGTAGCCGGGCCCCGGCTCCCGCCGGGGCGGGCTCAGCAGGTGTTCGGGTGCGCGATGTCCAGGACGAAGCGCTCCGGGGAGTGCAGCGTGAACGAGCTGTAGGCGGGCGTGGTGTCGAAGGCGGCGCCGAAGGTGACGTACCCCTCGTAGTCGCCGGTCAGGGCGAGGCCCTTCAGCTTGGACAGGTTGATCTTGACGAGCTTGGGGCCGAGGTAGACGTTGTGGCCCGCGTCGTCGTGTCCGGCGGCGGGGTGCAGGCGGACTTCCAGGAAGTACCGGCCGGCCAGCGGGACGGGCTTGCCGGACCCGTCGTAGACCAGATTCGGGACGGGGGTGACGGTGACCCCGGGTACGTACCCCTGCAGGTCGATGACCACCCGGTCGTACGTGCAGTGGCCGCCGTAGCGGGCATTGACGACGAGCGGAGTCTGGGTGGCCTTGGCCTTGGTGGCGGCTGTCGTGGTTGCGGCGGATGCCGGGGCGGCGAAGGCCAGGGTGGCGGTGAGCAGTGCGCCCACCCCCAGTGCGGTGGCCTGCCGGCGGCGTGGACGGTTCATGGCGTCCCCTCGATTCCGAGAGACGGGGAACGGTGTCACCCGTGAAGACGCGCCCGGTACGCGCGTGGTTGCAGCCGGTTCGGGCGCGGTCGCACCCGGTTCGCCGCCTTCGCGCGGTTCAGCTGGGGAGCAGGGCGCTCAGCTCGGCGTCGAGGTCGTAGTGCCGGTGCTCCTGGCCGCGCGGCACCAGTTCGGTCATCCGGCGGCACAGCGCCTGGACGTCCTTGGCCCGGGCCGACACCACGCACGACTGCTCGCCGTTGCTGAAGGCGAGGAAGACCCGCGGCTCGGTGCCCTTCCAGCGCGGCCACACCTGGATGTCGCCCTCGCCGGTGGCGCAGACCTGGCCGTCGAGCAGCAGTTCCCGGGAGAAGACCCAGTGGGCGAGGTGCATGCCGGCTCCCTCGAAGTCGAGGGAGATCTCGTAGGGCCGCTCGGTGCGGTACACGAAGACGCCCCGCACCGGGACGGGCGCGGGCGCGGCCTCCAGGCGGAGCGGGAGGACGCGGTGTTCGGTGCCGGTCATGCGGGCGCCTCTCTCTCGGGGTGGGTCTCGCCGGCGCACGCGCGCGACATGCCCACTCGGGCAAGCTAGCCCACCCCGGGGGCGCCTTTCGGCGGCCGAAGGTCCCGTCCGTTCGGGTCGCTCGACCCGACTTGGCCCGAGGCGTCGAGCGCCGACGTGCCGAGCCCCGACGCGCCGAGCCCCGCCCTCCGGGAGGAGGACG
>NZ_JBHXKA010000149.1:0-18658 GCF_042722885.1 Streptomyces sp. NPDC058401 | reverse complement strand
ACCGACCGGTTCCGGGGCCGCCCCTTCGGCGTGCGCCGCCGCCGGTCAGCCCTCGTACACGTCGGACGCCAGCGTCCGCAGCTCCGCCTCCGGGAACCGGTGGGCCGCCCGTGTCCTGGCGGACCCCTCCCACCACCCGCCGACGGCGTGCGCCGTGAGGGTCCTGAGGGCGGGAAGGTGCGCGTGCGCGGCGAGATCGGCTGTCACCCGGGCGGGTAAGGTCAGCTCCCGCAGGCCCCGCAGTGCCGAGAGTTCCGCCCACGCGCCCTTCCCGCCGGGGCCCCAGTCCTCCCCGAGGAGCAGGGCGCGCAGGCTGTCCAGCCGCCCGAGGCCCGCCAGTTCCGGGTCCGCGTCGGCCACGTCGATCACCTCCGGGCGTGCTTCGGGGGCGAAGTCGGTGAAGGACCAGGCGCGGTGTCCCGCGGCCAGCCTGAGCTCGCGCAACCGGGTCCAGGAGGCCAGGGCGGGGCCGAGGGGCACGTCGACGCCGATGCCGAGGGCCACCTCCTCCAGGGGGAGCCCGTACAGCGCGCTCAGGTCGAGCAGCGCGGGCCAGGGCCCGATGGTGAGTCGGCGCAGGGAGGCGTGGCCGCGCAGGAAGCCGAGGTCGCCGCCGCCGAGGTCGGGCAGGCGCAGGCCCGCCACCGGCTGGCGGGCGAGGAAGCGCGTCAGGGCGTCCCGGGTCACCGAGCGGCCGATGGACAGGTCGGGCGGGCCCGTGAAGCGCTTCAGGGCTGCGAGGGCGGAATCCGATCCGACGTGGAGACCGGTGGGCGGCGGGACCATGCGCGCGAGCACCTCGGCCGCGTAGTGATCGGTGTCGAACCGTTCCCAGAGCCGGGTCAGCGTCTCGCGGACCTGCTCGTTGGGGTGGAGGCAGTAGTCGGCGAGGTATCCGATGGCCGCCTCGGAATTGGTCTCCGCGGCCGCGATCAAGAAGCGGCGGGCGTGGCGGTGGATCTCCGCTTCGTGGGGCAGCAGGTCCAGGATCAGCGGCCCGATCCGGCCGAGCGCGTACGCGGCCTCGTCGTTCCGCGGCGGAATGAGCCGGCGGGCGGCCGCCCTGACCTCCTTGCGCAGTTCGGGGTCCAGCTCGGCGGCGTACTCCAGCGACGCGAGGGCCAGCAGGACCGAGCGGTCGGAGTCGCGGACCAGCAGGTCGCCGATGATCGCCGCGCGGTCGTGGGGGCGGCCCTGGGCGACCGCCATGCGGATGACGTCCTCCCACTGGTCGTCGTCCGCGTGCCGGGTCAGCTCCCCGAGACCGCCCTCGTCCAGGGCGGCCCGGGCCCCGAGGAAGTCCTGGAAGGTGCGGTGGACGAACTCCAGGGTGTCTTCCGTGGGCGCGCGCAGGAGTCCGGTCCGCTCCAGGAAGTGCCGTAGTACGGCCGGGGCCTCGCCGAGCACCTGCGCGGCCTGTACGGCGGGCAGTGCGCCGCCGATGAGGTCCTCGGCCCGCTTCCGGGAGATCTGGGTGCGGCCGTTGCGGATCAGCCAGTACGCGAGCCGCTGGAGCAGCTGGAGCTGCGGTTCCTCGGCGAGGTCCGGCAGGCGCAGCTCCCGCTCCCGGTCGCGGCGGTGCAGCAGCATCGACAGGGCGGCGGTGTAGAGCTCCTTGCGGCCCGAGGGCAGGAAGCCCCGGCGTTCGCGGTGCAGGGCGCAGATCAGCCCGCACAGCAGCGGGTTGGTGGCGAGGCGGGCCAGCTCCGGCTTGGTGCGCAGGGACCCCAGGAGCTGCTCGCGGAGCTCTTCGCCGGCCTCGGCGGCCCGGTGCCAGCGGGTGACGAAGGCGGCCACGTCGGCCCGGTTCATGGGAGCGAGGGTCAGCTCGGCGAACTCCTCCGAGGCGAGCCAGTCCTGCCGGACGGCCGAGGGCCGGGAGGTGACCAGCCAGCGGTTGCCGGGGTAGGCGGTGAGCAGATCGGTGAGCCAGTCGCGGGCCCGGTCCCGCTCCCCCCTCGGGATCTCGTCGATGCCGTCCACCAGGACCAGGCCCCGCCCCGCGCCCAGGACCCGGCTCTCCCACCCCTCGGGGGCCCGGCCCTTCAGGGCGGTGGCGATCAGAAAGTCCTCGGGGGCGGGCAGGCGCTCCCCGTAGCGGGTCAGGTTCCGCAGGGGCAGCACGAAGGGGATCAGGCCGCCCTCCGGCTCGTCCCGGGCGGTGGAGACGGCCAGCCACTGGATCAGGGTGGTCTTGCCGGATCCGGCCTCGCCGCGGAGCAGGACGCGGGGCTCGAAGGCCAGTACGTCCTCGGTGCTGAGGGCGGGGGACGGGCCGGGTGCCACGGGTGCCGGGATCGTGGCGCTGCCCTCGCCGCCGGTGCGGCGGGAGCGGGGGGCCGCCTGCAGGGTCACGTACGCCACGTCCAGCGGCCAGCGCGCGGAGCCCGGGGGCAGGTCGAGCCCGAAGATCGTCAGGCTGCCGTGGCGTTTGACGAGGTACTCCCGGTACCCGGCCTCGAACTCGGTGTCGCGGCCGTCCTGGCGGGGGATCCGGGCGAGCAGGGCGTCGATCTTGGCGATGGTCTCGGCCTGGCGGCGGGCCTGCTCGACCAGGGCCGACGGGATGTAGGTGGAGCGGGTCGTGAAGAAGTGCAGGATGTGCAGGCAGGTGGTTTCCAGCAGCCGGTCGTGGAAGAGCCCGGCGTCCCGGCCCAGGCCCGTGGCCGGCGCCGCCCCGCGCAGTTCGGCGGCGAAGGCCCGGGCGCCCATCTCGACCGCCTGGGCGTCTTCCAGGGCCAGGTCCCCGAGGGAGTGCAGGGTGACGGCCAGGGCGGCCGCGACGCCCGCCTCCTGGCCCGGCGGCAGGGGCGCCTCGCCGGGGGCCCGTAAGGCCTCCTCGACGAGCTTGCCGGCCAGCCGGCGCAGGTCGTCCCGGGAGAGGGTGCGCTGCTCGCGCAGGGAGACGTACGAGGAGATCCGTACGGGCCGGTCCACGAGGCCCGCGCCCGCCCCTTCAGCGCGGAAGAGCTTCTTCACGAGGGGGGTCACGACCCCCGAGGCCAGCCGGATCCCCGCCACGGATGCGTCCACGAGCCGGAGCGTACTTCCGGTGTGACGCCGGTCGCAGGGCTTTGGTCCCGGCGGGGGGCGGGCGGAGGTCCCGCGCCGGTGACAAGCCGCACAGGGCAAATCGGACCTACTAGGAGCATTCGTAGAGATCGACGTCCGATTTGCCCCACCGCTGGGCCAGTGGGGAGGCGGTCAACAGGGCTGACAGCCCCCTCTGCATCTACGAGTCCGGGTAGTACCGGGGAGGTTTGGGGAAGCCGGGGTGCCCGGGTTACCAAGGATGAGCAAGCAAGCCCGGCACCCGCTCAGCGTGCCGGGTCCTTTCTTGCCCGAAGCACCCGCAAGACCCGCAGCACCCCGCAAGACCCGCAGCACCCCGCAAGAACCGCAGCACCCCGCAACACCCGCAGTGCCCCGCAGTGCCCGCAGCACCGTCCCCGTCCCCGGCCCGGAGGTTTCCTTCATGTCCGCGAAGCGCGTCAGCATCCGTCGTACCCGTATCGCCATCGGCGCCACCGCCCTCGGCGCGGCCCTGGCCCTCGGTGCCGGGACGACCGCCGCCTTCGCCGACGAGGTGCCCCAGGCCGAGCTGACCGGCACGGTCGAGCTCGTCGCCGAGCAGGCCGCCGCCCAGAGCGCCGCCCTCAAGGCGCAGGCCGCCCTGTGGGAGAAGCCGGTGTCGAAGTACACGCTCTCCGCGACCTTCGGCAAGGGCGGCACCATGTGGTCGCACAAGCACTCCGGCCAGGACTTCGCCGTCCCGGTCGGCACCCAGGTCGACGCCGTCTCCGCGGGCACCGTGGTCAAGGCCGGCCCCAACGGCGGCGGCGACGGCCCGGCCTACGGCAACGCCATCGTGATCAAGCACGCGAACAACACGTACTCCCAGTACGCGCACCTCTCGAAGATCCAGGTCAAGATCGGCGAGAAGGTCTCCAAGGGCGAGCAGATCGCGCTCTCCGGCAACACCGGCAACTCCAGCGGCCCGCACCTCCACTTCGAGATCCGGACCACCCCGAACTACGGCTCGGCCGTGAACCCGGTGTCCTTCCTGCGGACGGTCGGCGTCACCGTCTGACCCACGGCCGGCTGACCGGCCGCAGTCCGACCGGCCGCAGTTCGGTCAGCCCGTCAGCCCGTCAGCCCGTCACCCAGGCGTGGGTGCCGGTGGCGCGGGCGCCGGCGTCCAGCTCGCCCTTGCGGTAGGCGGCGGCCTGCTCGGGGGTGAAGGCCGATCCGTAGAACCGGATGTAGTTGATGGAGCCCGTCCAGGCACCGCCCCACGCGTCCTGGTGGCGGGCCCGGCCCAGCTGCAAGGGGCCCGAGCCCTGCCAGATCCCCGGGACCGCGGCCTCGCCCGTCTTCTTGCCCTCCACGTAGAGGTAGATCATCTTCTTCTCGGCGTCGTGGACGGCCGTCAGCACGGTCCAGGCCTTGACCGTCTTGAGCCCCTCGGCGGCCACGGTCACCATCGTGGGAGCCGCGCCCTGCGCGTTGGTCCGTACCCGGAACACCCAGGCCTGCTTGTCGTTCACCGTGTCGGAGCCCAGCTCGAACGAGAACGTCGCCCCGCTGCCCTGGCTCATGATGATGTGCGCGCCCTTCGCCGCGGACGTGTTCCTGACGCGCGCCGAGAGCGAGAAGCTCTTCGTGGTGTCCACGGCCGCCTCGGTGCCCTGGGCGTACGAGTTCGGGGTGCCCTTGAGGGTGAGCTCGTGGCGCGCGCCCACCTTGGGCACCGTGGCCTCGGGGCCCATGCGCACGTTGGTCTTGCCGACGCTGTCGCGGAGCAGCGCGGGGTCGCTCGCGACGGTGGGGGAGTAGGACTTCGAGGGGGACGCGGCGGGGTCGGGGGATCCGGACGCGGGCGCAGACGCGGAGGGTGCGTTGTCGGCGACGTCGTTCTTGCCGCCGCCGCCCGGCTCGGCGGGCTTCAGCAGGACGAACGCTCCGCCGCCGGCGAGCAGCAGGAGCACGGTCACCGCTCCGCCGATCATCCACAGCCGCTTCTTGCGCCGCTCGGTCGCCGACCGGTCCGCCATCGCCTCCCAGTCCGGCTGCTCGCCGAAGGGCGCGGCCGGCAGACCCTGGCCGGGTCCGGGCGGTCCGGCCGGGCCGGGCTCCTCGGGGAACGGCATCGGGGGGCCGAAGGTGCCGGGCGCGGGCGGGCCCGGCGGGTAGCCGTAGCCGCCGGCCTGCGGGTATCCGTAGCCGTGGCCCTCGCCGGGCGCGCCCTGGTCGGGCCGGCCCTGCGGGTAGCCGTACCCGCCGTCGGGCGCGGGCTGGTCGTACGGGGCGGGACGGCCGGGCGGGAACCCGTAGCCTCCCGGCGCGGGTATACCCGGCGGGAACCCGTAGCCGCCGCTCTCCGGGGCGGGCTCGGGCGGGGGGCTGTTCGGGTGGTCCGTACCGTCAGTCATGGTTCGGATGCTAAAACATCGGCGTCCGCAATCGAACAGCCACCCGCGCCCCGCCCGGACCGACTCAGCCCTCCCGGCGCAGCACAGGGAAGCTCCCCGTCGCCGTCGGCGCGTGTTCCGGCAGCCACAGCACGGCCACCGCGCCCGCCGCCGAGCCGCCCTGGACGAAGCCGCCGGGGGCCGCCACGTTGCGGAACGTCAGCCGGGCGCCCAGCACCCGCGCCTGCCCCTCCGCGATGGTCAGCCCCAGCCCGTGCCCGACCCCGGCCCGGTCCGTGGACCCGGTCCGGAAGCGGCTCGGGCCCTCCCGGAGCAGGGCCTCGGGGAAGCCCGGCCCGTGGTCGCGGACCCGTACGACCCGGCCTTCGACATCGACCTGGACCGGCGCCCGCCCGTACCGCGCGGCATTGGCGAGGAGGTTGCCGAGGATCCGCTCCAGGCGGCGCGGATCGGTGCTGACGATCTCGTCCGCGACGATCCGTACGCTCGCCTCAGGCATCAGCGAGTTCACCCGGCGCTGCACGAACTCGCCCAGCGCCACCTCCTGGAGCTCGGCCCGCTCGGACGCGCTGTCCAGCCGGGCCACCTCCAGTACGTCCTCGACCAGCGCCCGCAGTGCCTGCGCCCGGTCCCGTACGAGCTCGGTCGGCCGGCCCGGGGGCAGCAGTTCCGCGGCCGTGAGCAGGCCCGTCACCGGGGTGCGCAGTTCGTGCGCGATGTCGGCGGTCACCCGCCGCTCCGCCTCCAGCCGCTGCTGGAGCGCGTCCGCCATCGCGTCGACCGCCCGCGCGAGGTCGTCGGTCTCGTCGCGTACGACGCCTCCGACCGCGTCCCGCACCCGTACCTCGGGATCCCCGTGCGCCACGCGCTGTGCGGCGGCCGCGGCCTTGCGCAGCCGGCGCGAGATCTGGCCGCCGATCAGCACGCCGAGCGCCGATCCGCCGACCACCACGGCCAGGGAGCCGATGACGAGGGCCCGGTCCAGGTCGCGCACCATGTTGGCGCTCTCCCGGAACTGCGTGTGCAGCGACAGCACCTGCCCGTTGCCGAGCGGTACGGCCGCCCACACCTCGGGGAGGCCGTGCGGGTTGTCCTGGATGTAGGTGCCGCGCCGCCCGGACCGGGCCTTCTCGCGCAGCTCACCGGGCAGGTCGGGGTCGTTGAGCTTGGCGCCCATGGGGGGCTTGCGGCCGGCCTCGGCGTTGCGGGAGATGAACTGCACCCGGTCGAGCTGCACCTCGCGCGCGCTTTCCAGCATCGATACGCGGGCAGCACTGTGGACCACCAGGCTCAGGGCGATGGCGGTCAGCGCGCCCACGGACGCGATGGCGAGCGTGATCTTCCAGCGGATCCCGGTCCGCAGGGTGAACCGCTTCATTCAGCTTTCATTCCCGTTTCGTTCCCGGGCTCGTCGTGCATCCCGCGCTCGTCCCCCGTGCTCGTTCCCTTCAAGGCATCAGGCCTTGAGCTTGTATCCGAATCCCCGGACCGTCTCGATCCGGTCCTGCCCGATCTTGGTGCGCAGCCGCTGGACGTGGACGTCCACGACGCGGGTGTCGCCGCCCCAGTCGTAGTCCCAGACCCGCTCCAGCAGCCGGTCGCGCGAGAGCACGGTGCCGGGGGAGGTGGAGAACTCCAGCAGCAGCCGCATCTCGGTGGGGGTCAGGGCCACCGAGACGCCGGCCTTGCGCACCTCCATGCCCTCCGTGTCGACCTCCAGGTCGCCGAAGAGCAGGACCCCGCGCTCGCCGGAGTCGTCCTCCTCGCTCCCGCCCCCCTGCGGACCGCCCGCGTGGCCGAAGCGGCGGAGCACGGCGCGGATGCGGGCGACGAGGACGGAGCCGTCGAAGGGCTTGGTGACGTAGTCGTCGGCGCCCGCCTCCAGGCCCAGGACCACGTCGATGGAGTCGGCGCGCGCGGACAGCATGATGACGGGAACGGTGGACTCGTCGCGGATGCGGCGGCACAGGCTCACCCCGTCCATCCCGGGCACCATGACGTCGAGCAGTGCGATGTCGGGCCGGTCCGCCCGGAAGGACTCCAGACCGGACAGCCCGTCGGGCATGGCCGTGACCACGAACCCGTCGCGTTCCAGCGCCAGGGTCGTGGCCTCGCGGATGACGTCGTCGTCCTCCACGAACAGCACATGGGTCTCGGCCATCGGGAGCCTCGCCTCGCCTCGGTACTCGTTGCTCGGTTCTTCGGATGCTCGGTCTTCGTACGGTCAGCTCTTCTTGTCTTCTTGCTCTTCTCGCCGTCTCGCGGTCAGCTCTTCGGGCTGACCGCCGGCGCGGGGAGCGTCCCGCCGTCGACCACGTTGCTGTAGTCGGTGTGCACCCGGTCCTGCTCGGTGAACCGTTCACCGTTCCAGCGGTAGGTGATCAGGTCCTCGCCGGAGGGGTAGGAGAGCGCGTCGCTCTTCCCGTAGACCGGCTTGGTGACGACCAGGTCGCCCCGGTCGATCTCCGCGTAGACGGGCGGCTGCTCGTCCGAGAAGACATTCTCGTACGAGGCCCCGTCCGCGCGGTACACGAACGAACCGCGGCCCAGCGCATCGGCGCAGGACAGGACGTTGACCACGATGTCGACCTCCGGGCCGCCGGTGACCTTCCCGTAGCTCACGTCCACCGGGTACTCCTTGCCCGAGCAGGGCTTCAGGTCCCGCTTGATGTCCGCGCTGATCTTGGGGTCCGCCTTGATCAGGGCGATCGGGTCGACCTTGGGCCCCGGCTTGCCGGAGGCCTTCGGGACCACCGGGGCGGCGGTGCCCGCGTCGTGCTCCGAGGGCACGGAGGAGGCGGCTCCGGTCTTGGCCACCGACTCGGTGCGGGCCGGGCCGCCGTCCCGCAGCCCCGTGCCCCCCGTCGAGCAGCCGACCGCGAACAGCACGGTGCCGACGAGGACGACCGTCCCCGCCGACATCAGTACCACCGAGCTCCTGCCGCTCAGTCTTTGGCCAATCAGGCCGCGCACCGCTCACGCCCCTCGTACCGGATGGTGTGGTCACCGCGCTCCAGCGCCCGCATGTCCAGGTCCCGGCTCTCCAGTTCCTGGCGGAGCCGGGCCAGTGCGCGGTGCAGAGTGCTCTTCACGGTTCCCGCCGACATGCCGAGCGCCGCTGCCGTCTCCTCGGTGCTCATCTGCTCCCAGTGTCGCAGCACCACCACACTGCGCTGCTTGGGCGCGAGCACCTTGAGGATGTCCATGAGCAGGGCGCGGTCGGCGCGCTGGTCCGAGCCGTCCTCGACGGATGCGTCGGGGAGCTGCTCGGTGGGAACCTCTTCGAGCTTGCGGGCCCGCCACCATTCGGTGCGGGTGTTGATCATGACACGGCGCAGGTAGGCGTCGGCGAGGGATTTGTCGGCGATGCCGTCCCAGCGGCCGTAGGTGCGCACGAGGGCGGTCTGCAGGAGGTCCTGCGCGTCCGTCGGGTCCGGAACCAGGCGACGGGCACTGCGCAGCAGCGCGTCCTGCCGGGTGCGTACGTACTCTTCGAATTCGAGTACCTCGCCGTGCGCCATCTCAGACCGCCTCCGTTCCGACCAACCGCTGAACCGCTGCCTTACGGATTCGACGGTACGGAGGCGTTGTCACGGCCCTGTGCGGGTCAGCCTTCGGTGGGCGCACGGACACCCATAGGTTATGTAACAGCGTCCGTGAGCTGCGGTTTCCCCGGACAAACGGAATGTCTGAGTCAGCCTCAGGAGGCTTCGGGGGTACGGCCGGGGGCGGCCTCGGGACCGGCCTTCGGGGGCCCGGCCGGAAGCCGGTACATGAGGCCCGGCAGCGGTTCCACGAGCCCGTCCGAGACCAGCCCGTCGAGCGCGCGGGCCCGCTGTACGGGCTCCTCCCAGACGGTGTCGAGGAGGGACTGCGGCACGGCGCCGACCGCCTCGCGGAGCACCGCGAGGAGTCTGCCGCGCACCTGCCGGTCCGTCCCGGCGTACGTCTGCCCGCGCCGCGGCGGTCCCTCGTGCGGTGGCTTGCCGGCCAGCCGCCACGCGCACAGCCCGGACACCGGGCAGCTCCCGCAGTCCGGGCTCTTGGCCGTGCACACCAGCGCCCCGAGCTCCATGGAGGCCGCCGCCCAGCGGGCCGCGGTGTCCTCGTCCGCGGGCAGCAGGGCCCGCGCCAGGCGGCGCTCGGCGGCGGTCGTGGCGTTCGGCGGGTACTCGACCCCGGTCGCGGTCCGGGCGAAGACCCGGCGCACGTTCGTGTCGAGGACCGCGTGCCGCTGCCCGTAAGCGAAGGAGGCCACGGCCGCCGCCGTGTACTCGCCGATCCCGGGCAGGGCCAGCAAATGGGCGTGCTCGCGCGGTACGTCGCCCCCGTGCCGCTCCGTTATGGCGACGGCCGCGCCGTGCAGGCGCAGGGCCCGGCGCGGATAACCGAGGCGGCCCCAGGCGCGTACGGCCTCGCCCGGGGCGTCGGCGGCGAGGTCGGCGGGCCGGGGCCAGCGGGCGAGCCACTGCTCGTAGACCGGCAGGACCCGGTTGACGGGGGTCTGCTGGAGCATGAACTCGCTGACCATCACCCCCCAGGGGCCGGCCTCGGGGCGGCGCCAGGGCAGGTCGCGGGCGTGGGCTTCGAACCACGCGATGACGGGGGAGTGCAGCGCGGTGGTGGGAATGGTTGCAGTCATGGCAGACGGCATCCTGGCACGTTTCGGGCCCGGGGACCTCGTGTCGCTCCCCGGCGGCGCGACCCGTACGGGTCTCAGCGGGCGGGGTCGGGTCCGGTGATCAGGACGGCGGTACGGCTGCCGCTCGCCCGGACGGCGGAGACGACCCTGGTCGCGGGCCCGGCGAGGGCGAGGGCGGCGAGCGCGGCGAGGCTCGCGCCGAGCAGCAGGCCCATGGCCACGTCGTGCGGGTAGTGGACGCCGACGAAGACGCGGGAGAAGGCCATCAGCAGGGCCAGCGGCAGGGTCAGCAGGGCGAGCCCCCGCACCGCCAGTGCCAGGGCCACCGCCGCGGCGCCCGCGATGGTGGCGTGATTGCTGGGGAAGGACCAGTCGCCGGTGGCCGGGCACTTGATCAGCGAGGCCGCCGCCCCGGCGACGGCCCGGCAGGGGCGCTCCTCGTCGACGCTGGACTTCACCAGCTCGGAGGCGACGTAGGCCAGGGCGGTGACGAAGGGGGCGAGCACCGCGAGCGCCACCGTGCGGGGGTCGCGGGCGCCGCGCGAGCGCCACCACACGGCTATGAAGAGGGCGCCGAAGGCGAGCAGCCCGTACTCCGTCCAGATCTCGAGCGCCGATTGCACCCAGCCGGGGGTCGAGTGGGCGAAGTCGGTGACGTCGAGGTAGAGGCCGGAGCTGTCCATGGTGACTGAAGGTACCTAAATCGGAATAACGTCCTCATCAGTCTCGCGCGTCTCAGATCACCCCGCGGGATGATCATCGGCAAAACAAGCCGTCTGCGCGGCATGTGGGCACGGATCGCGCCCCGAACTCTCGTAAGGTTCCGTCCGTGGGATCTCTGCGCAATCCGGTCGGGCCGCTCCCCTCCTCCATCTACTGGCGACGGAGGGCCGTGCTGGCGTCCGTTGCCGCGCTCCTCGCGATGCTCGCCGTATGGACCGTCAGTTCCGGTGCGGGCAAGTCGAGTACCAACGGCAAGGGCCAGGGCGGCTCCGGTCCCGTCACCCAAATCACCCCCGGACCCTCGGGATCCGGTCCGGCGATCAGTCAGGCCCCGGGCGGGCGCGGCGGATCGGGCTCGGGCGGCGGCTCCACCGCGGGCACCGGCACCGGCACGGGCTCCGACCCCGGTGCGAGCCCCGGCACGGGCAAGAACGGCGAACCGGGCTCCGGGACCGGCACGGCCGGCCAGGGCGGGACGGAAGGCTCCGGCGGCAACGGCGCGGGCCAGGTCGTCCCGGCGGACTCGCCGGTGCCCACGTGCGCGCCGGGTGCGCTGCAGTGGGAGGTCAAGAGCGTGAAGAACGAGTACGAGGCGAGCGAGAAGCCGCGCCTCGAACTCATCGCGCGCAACGTCTCGGGCACGACCTGCAAGGTCGATCTCGGCCCGAAGCAAGCCGTGCTGACGATCACTCAGGCGAGCAACGCCAAGCCGGTCTGGTCCTCGGCGGACTGCCCGGCGGGCGCGGCCAACGTGTTCTACCGGGTGCCCTCGCAGGGCGAGACCAAGCAAGCCCTGGACTGGGACCGCCACTTCAGCGAGGCCACCCAGTGCCAGACGCCTCCGGCGGGGGTGGCGGCGGCGGACACGTACGTGGTCGAGGTCAAGTCCCCGGGCATGCCGGTGGCGCGGACCTCGTTCGTGCTGAAGCCGGAGTAGGAGTCCCCGGAGGGGCTGGATTGCCCGCAGGCAAATTCAGCCCCTCCGGCGTTTGAGGAGCGGGGTCCGGGGCGGAGCCCGGGAGCGGCGCGCGGCCGCAACCCCGCGGAGCCGGGCCGCAGGCTAGACGTACCGCTCCAGGATGGAGGACTCCGCCAGCCGCGAGAGCCCCTCGCGCACGCTGCGCGCACGCGCCTCGCCGACGCCGTCGACCGTCTGGAGGTCGTCCACCGAGGCGGCGAGCAGCTTCTGCAGTCCGCCGAAGTGCTCCACCAGCCGCTCGATGATCGCCCCGGGCAGCCGCGGCACCTTCGCCAGCAGCCGGTACCCGCGCGGGGACACCGCCGAGTCCAGGGTCTCGGGCGAGCCCGTGTACCCCAGGGCCTTCGCCACGATCGCCAGCTCCAGCAGCTCCGGATGCGTCAGCGCGTCCAGCGCGGGCAGCGCCTCGTCCACCGTGCGGGAACGCTTCGCCGTCGGCTCCGGCACGTAGTCCCGGATGACGAGCTCCCGCTCCTGCTCGATCCCGACCGTCAGCTCGTCGAGCTGGAGGGAGAGCAGCCGGCCGTCCGTGCCGAGCTCCACCACGTACTCCGCGATCTCCGTCGCGATGCGCCGCACCATCTCCAGCCGCTGCGCCACCGCCGTGACGTCGCGGACCGTCACCAGGTCCTCGATCTCCAGCGCGGACAGCGTCCCGGCGACCTCGTCCAGGCGGAGCTTGTACCGCTCCAGCGTGGCCAGCGCCTGGTTCGCCCGCGACAGGATCGCCCCGGACTCCTCCAGCACGCGCCGCTCGCCGTCCACGTACAGCGCGATCAGCCGCATCGACTGCGAGACCGACACCACCGGGAAACCGCACTGCTTCGAGACCCGGTCCGCGGTGCGGTGCCGGGTGCCGGTCTCCTCGGTGTGGATCGACGCGTCGGGCACCAGCTGGACGCCCGCCCGCAGGATCTTGGTGATGTCCTTGTCCAGGATCAGCGCGCCGTCGAGCTTGCACAGCTCGCGCAGCCGGGTCGCGGTGAACTCCACGTCCAGGACGAAACCGCCCGTGCACATGGCCTCGACGGACTTGTCCATGCCGAGGACGATGAGCCCTCCGGTGTTGCCGCGAACGATCCGTTCGAGCCCGTCACGTAGGGGCTGACCAGGTGCGACCGCGCTCAGTGAGGCGCGCATCATGGCGTCCTGCTTGGAGCTCGCGCCCGACTTCCCGGATGCTGCTGCCCCGTCCTTGGCTGCCACTGCACTCCTCCGGTCGCGGGATGTACCGCCTGCGTACGGCCGGGCGGACCATCCCGAAGTCTACCGGCGCGGCCCCGGCCCCCGCCGTGCCTTGGCCGGGACGGGCCGGGGAGCACCCCGTCCGGGGCCGCTGACCTGCTGCGGAGGGCCGGCCGGGGTGCTCAGGGAGTGCTACTGGCCCGTGGCGGCTTCCTTGGAGTCCTTCGCCGACGTACGCGACCGCCCGCGCGGCAGCACCCGTAGGGCGTCGCCCATGTCGGCGACCTCGGTCACCTTCATGCCCGCCGGCACCTTCCCCGGGTCCACCGGCACCAGCGCGTGCGTGAAGCCCAGCCGGAACGCCTCGGCGAGCCGCCGCTGCACGCCCGTCACGCGCCGGACCTCGCCCGCGAGGCCGACCTCCCCGATGGCCACCAGGTTCTTCGGGAGCGGTACGTCGCTGGCCGCCGAGGCCAGCGCCAGCGCGACGGCCAGGTCGGCGGCCGGCTCGGTCAGCTTCACCCCGCCCACGGTCGCGGTGTAGATGTCCCGCTTGCCCAGCGCCGTGATCCGCCCGCGCTGCTCCAGTACCGCCAGCATCATCGAGACGCGCGAGGTCTCCAGCCCGGAGGTGGTGCGGCGCGGGGAGGGGATCTGCGAGTCCACCGTCAGCGCCTGCACCTCGGCGACCAGGGGCCGCTTGCCCTCCAGGGTCACCGTCAGGCAGGTGCCGGGTACGGCCTCGGTGCGGCGGGTCAGGAACAGCCCGCTCGGGTCGGCGAGCCCGGTGATGCCCTCGTCGTGCAGCTCGAAGCAGCCGACCTCGTCCGTGGCGCCGTACCGGTTCTTCACCCCGCGCACGAGGCGCAGCCGCGCGTGCCGGTCGCCCTCGAAGCTCAGCACCACGTCGACGAGGTGCTCCAGCAGGCGGGGACCGGCGATCGCCCCGTCCTTGGTGACGTGGCCGACGAGCAGCGTGGACATCCCGCGCTCCTTGGAGGCCCGGATCAGCGCCCCCGCCACTTCCCGGACCTGCGCCATGCCGCCGGGCGCGCCGTCGATCTCGGGGGAGGCCACCGTCTGTACGGAGTCCATGATCAGCAGCGAGGGCTTCACGGCGTCCAGGTGCCCGAGCACGGCCGACAGGTCGGTCTCGGCGGCGAGGTAGAGGTGGTCGCTGAGCGCGCCGATCCGCTCGGCCCGCAGCCGCACCTGGCTCGCCGACTCCTCTCCGGTGACGTAGAGGGTGCGGTGCTCGTCGGAGGCCGCCTTCGCCGCGACGTCGAGCAGCAGCGTGGACTTGCCCACGCCCGGCTCGCCCGCGAGCAGGACGACCGCGCCGGGGATCAGCCCGCCGCCCAGCACCCGGTCCAGCTCGTCCACGCCGGTGCTGCGCGCGGTCGCGGTCCGGACGTCGACCTGCCCGATCGGCACGGCCGCCGTGGTGACCCGGCCGGCCGCGGTGGTGCGCACGGCGGGGGCGCCGCCGAGCTCCTCGACGGTGCCCCAGGCCTGGCACTCGGGGCACCGGCCCAGCCACTTGGCGGTGGAGTACCCGCACTCGGTACAACGGTAGGACGGCCGGTCCTTGGCGGATGAACGAGATGTACGGGCAGCCATGCGGCCCACCGTAGCCGCCGCCACCGACAGGCCTTCCCGTACCGGCCACCAGGCGGTCCCGCGACGGCCCGCGCGTCGGTCCGCGCGTCGGTCCGCGCGTCGGTCCGCGGGCGGTGGCGGCGTACACGCCGTGGCGTGCACCGTCAGGGATGCCGTCAGCACGGCGCCGATCTGTTCACCCGTAAGGGCTAAAACTGGTGAAGGCTTCCGGAGCGCCACCGGCGCGCCGCCTACGGTCACCGAGTGACCAGCAGCAACCAGGGACACCCCGCTCCGCGCACCGGCGCACACCGGGCGCACGGGCGCACGCCCCCCGAGGCGACCAGGGTGGAGCAGCCGCCACCGTTCCGGTACGAGCCCTACCTGGACGGGCTGTTCACGTACTGCCTCTCGGTCCTGTGCGACCACGACACCGCCACCGACGTGCTCGGCGACGTCCTCGCCGTGGCCGACCGCCATCCCGGCCGCTGCCCCGACGAGGGGGACCGGCGGGCCTGGCTGTACGCCCTCGCCCGCTGGGCCTGCCTGCGCAGGCTCGCCGAGCGGCGGCGCACGCGCCACGGGTACGGGGGAGCGCATTCCGCCCGGCGTGCACCGGAGCACACCGTCGCCGGCCGTGCGCCGGATTCCGCGACGGCGAGCGCCGACGCGAACGCGGCGGCGAACGCCGCGGCGGCCGGCGACGGCGGTCCCGATAGTCACGACGGCCCCGATGGCCACGGTGGTCACAGCGGTCCCGGCAGCCTCGACGTGTACGCCTACCGCCGCACCGAGCTCGCCCGCCTCGCCTGGCCGGAGGCCGCCGGCACCACTCCCGAGCAGCGCGAGGCCCTCGAACTCGCCGTCCGCCACCGCCTCGGCGTCCCCGAACTCGCCGCCGTCCTCGGTACGCCCCCGGCCGCCGCCCGCGAGCTGCTCTCCGGCGCCGCCTGCGAGGTGGAGCGCACCCGGGCCGCCCTCGCCGTCGTGGAGACGGGCAACTGCCCGACCGTGTCCCGGCTCACCGGCGACGACGGGGACGGCGGAGGAGACGGCAACCTGCTCCTCTCCTCCTCCCTGCGCGCCGAACTCGTCCGCCACGTCGACGACTGCCCGCGCTGCCGCCGGGTCGCCGAACGGGTGGGCGCCGCAGGGCCCTGGCCCGGCTCGGGCGGCATCAACACCGCCGCCCTCCCGCTGGTCGCGGCCCCGCGCACCGCCGTCCACGCCGCGATGCTCCGCTCGGGCGGCCGCCGCGGCGCCGGAACCGGCCCGCGCTTCGACCGCACCGGGTTCCCGATGGACCCCAAGGACCGTGCGGCCCGCCGCGACCGGCTGCGCACCCGCGCCGTGACCACCACGGTCGTCGCCACCGTCGTCGCGGCCCCGGTGCTGGCCCTGTGGGCCGCCTACCGGGGCGTCCCCAGCACCGGGGAACCCGTCGGCAACGGCTCCACGCGCATCTCCGCGAGCGAGGCGGAGCTCCCGCAGGCCCGTACCGACGGCCGCCCGCTGACGGCCTACGAGAACGCGGGCAACGCCGCCGTCGCCACCGACGGCCCCGACTTCGCCCTGTCCGAGGCGGCCCCCGACGTCTCCGTGGAGGTCATCAGCAGCGGCGCCCCGCCGAGCTCCGCACCCGACGCGCCTGGCGCCCCGGGCCGGCTGACCGTGGCCGCCTCCACCCACGGAGCGACCACCCTGCTCACCCTCACCGCGTCGGGCGGCGCCCCGGTCGACTGGCGGCTGTGGTCCGACGCCCCGTGGCTGCGCGCCAGTACGACCTCGGGCCGGCTGGCGCCAGGAGAATCGGTCACCCTACGGATCACCGTGGACTCCGCGGCCCAGCCCGTAGGGGCCTGGAGCGCCCGGGTCGGGGTGGACCCGGGCGGCGCGGTGATCTCCATCCGGGGCCGGGGCCGCCCGGCACCCACCCCGCCCGGCCCGGAGCCCACTCCGACGCCGACTCCGACCCCGACACCCACCCCGACGCCGACTCCGACCCTGGAGCCCTCGCCCACGCCCACCCCGACGCCCACCCCGACTCCGACCCCGAGCCCCTCCGACGGAGCCACGCCGGGGCCGACTCCGACGCCGGCCCCGTAGCCCTCCTACGGGCTACGCCGCGGGGCCGGGTGCGGGATCGGCCGGGTGCGGGGCCATCGGCAGCAGCGAGGAGAGCCGCGCCTCGCAGAGCCGTACGAGCTCCGCGTACGCCTCCTTGCCCATCAGCTCCGTCAGCTCGGGGCGGTACGACTCGTACACCGGCTTGCCGGCGCCGTGCGCGGAGGTGGCCGAGGTGCACCACCAGTGCAGGTCGTGGCCGCCCGGACCCCAGCCGCGCCGGTCGTACTCGCCGATCGACACCTGCAGCACGCGGGTGTCGTCGGGCCGGTCGATCCACTCGTAGGTCCGCCGGACCGGAAGCTGCCAGCACACGTCCGGCTTGGTCTCCAGCGGCTCCTGGCCGCCGCGTACCGCCAGGATGTGCAGCGAACAGCCGGCCCCGGCCGGGAAGCCGGGCCGGTTCAGGAAGATGCACGCGCCGTCCCAGCGGCGGGTCTGCTTCTCCCCGTCGTCGTCGTGCTGCGTCCAGCCGGTCTCGCTGCCGACGTCGTGGAACTGCCACAGCTCCGGCGTCAGCCGCGCCACGTTCTCGGCGACCCGCTTCTCGTCGTCCTCGTCGGAGAAGTGCGCGCCGAGCGTGCAGCAGCCGTCGTCCGCGCGGCCCGCCTGAATGCCCTGGCAGCCGCTGCCGAAGATGCAGGTCCAGCGGGAAGTGAGCCAGGTCAGGTCGCAGCGGAAGACCTGCTCCTCGTCGGCGGGGTCGGGGAACTCCACCCAGGCCCGCGGAAAGTCGAGCCCCTTCTCGTCCGCCTCGGCGGCCTTGGCTCCCTTGGCGGGCTTACCGGCCTTGTCGGCCTTGGCGACCTTGGTCTTGGGCTTGTTGGCCTTCTTCGTATTTGGCACAAACCCCAGCCTAAGCGCCCCTTACTCCACCCCTACGCCTTTGGACCAGTAGCGTTTCCCCCCATGAGACTCGGTGTCCTTGATGTGGGTTCGAACACGATCCATCTGCTGGTGGTGGACGCGCACCCCGGTGCGCGCCCGCTGCCCGCGCACTCGCACAAGGTGGAGCTGCGGCTGGCGGAGCTGCTCGACGAACACGGCGCGGTGACGCCCGAGGGCGTCGAGCGGCTGGTTTCCGTCATCGGGGACGCCGTGCAGGCCGCCGAGGACAAGGGGTGCGAAGACGTACTCCCCTTCGCCACGAGCGCGGTACGGGAAGCCACGAACGCCGACGAGGTCCTGGCCCGGGTCAAGGCCGAGACGGGCGTGGACCTGCCCGTCCTCAGCGGCGACGACGAAGCCCGCCTGACGTTCCTCGCGGCCCGCCGCTGGTTCGGCTGGTCGGCGGGCAAGCTGCTGCTCCTCGACATCGGCGGGGGCTCGCTGGAGATCGCGTACGGCATCGACGAGGACCCGGACGCGGCCGTCTCCCTCCCCCTGGGCGCGGGCCGCCTGACGGCGGGCTGGCTCCCGGGCGACCCGCCGGACCAGTCGGACATCCGGGCGCTGCGGCGTCACGCACGGGCCCAGATCGCCCGCACGGTCGGCGAGTTCAGCCGCTTCGGGCCGCCGGACCGGGTGGTGGCCACCTCGAAGACCTTCAAACAGCTGGCCCGGATCGCGGGCGCGGCCCGCTCCGCGGACGGCCTCTACATCCAGCGGGACCTGACCCGGAAGTCCCTGGAGGAATGGGTCCCGCGCCTGGCGGCGATGACCACCGCCCAGCGGTCCGCCCTCCCGGGCGTCTCGGAGGGCCGCTCCAACCAGCTGCTCGCCGGTGCGCTGGTGGCGGAGGGCGCGATGGACCTCCTGGGCGTCGAGTCCCTGGAAATCTGCCCCTGGGCCCTCCGGGAAGGCGTCATCCTCCGCCGCCTGGACCACCTGGGGCGGTCCACGCCGGTCGGCGTGTAACGGGGGCTCGGCCCCGGTCGCCTCAAACGCCGGCGGGGCTGGGGGTGGCCTGGGCGCTGGGCTTGCTGCGTGGGGTGGGGTGGTGCCGGGGTCGGGGTGGGGTGTTGGCCTGGACTG